>JBHLKC010000055.1:0-15691 GCA_048887065.1 Candidatus Hodarchaeota archaeon | reverse complement strand
AACTTTGACGACAAAATAAGCTAATTTTTTTGATGAGTCTAAATCATTAATATTTTCATACTACTTATTGAAAATTTCATAAGAGAAAAAGACTTAACATTGGTGTGTGATTCATCATTCTACCTTACCCAATGAATGAAAAAGAAGATCATTTTGAGAATTATTTAGGTGATTTACATGAGAAAAAGATTCATTCGATTAACTATTTTTATAGTATTAATTTTGCTTATTACATCAACCATTGCAACTCAAGGCGCGACCCCTTCGGCTTTTGCTAATGGTAATTTTGAAAACTGGATATCAGATACAGATCTGGAAAACTGGGTCGAGAGTCCAGCCACATCAACTATCGAAAAAGATACTAGCCGCGTTCATGGTGGATCTTTTAGTGCAAAAATTGAACATTCAGCGAATGACTCTACAAATCACCCACAAATCTTTCAAGTGGTAAAGTTATCGACTGCGACTACTGGTCAGGTCTATAACTTCACTCTATGGATCTTTGATAATGATCCGAATGCCTGGGCTCGCCTTGAGCTTAATTTTGAAGAAAATAAGTATTATAGCGAAAATTCAACCAATTTAAATGAATGGCAGCAGCTCTACGTGAATTCTACTATCGGATATAAAGAATGTACTATCATAATTACTGTTTATGGTGGATCTGGTAACATCGGAATAATATTCCTAGACGATGCAGCTTTCAAACCCACTGGTATTCCTGTACTCGCAGCAATTACTCCAGATACGGTGTTACTTCTTGGAATTGTATTGACAGGTTCAATTACTATTGTATGTTTGTATATAGGTTATAAAAAGAAAGCATATGAACCATTAAAATCGGTTCGTGTTTTAACACAAATTGCTGTTTATTCAGCTCTTGGTTTTGTACTTTCTTTCTTTGCTATCCCGTTTATTTTAGATACCCATATATCCTTTCATCTTTTTCCAGCTTTCCTCTTGACAATGTCATATGGGCCTTTTGTAGGATTAATTTCTGGCGCAATTGTCGGCAGTAAAGGAATGTTGACTGGTAACTGGACTGGCCCAGTGTCAAATGCCTTTTTTTGTATAATAATTGGAACACTATCGATGTCCATCAATCCAGAGAAACGGGGTCGACCAATGTATATGATCCTAATAAACATTATAGTAGGAACTTGGACATTTGGTTTACTTCACATGTGGTATACATTTGTAGGAATTGTAGTGCCATTTTTGGTCATTCTTAATCTTTTATTAAGTCTACCGAATAATATACTTTATGGAATCCTTGTAGAAGCTGTTGTAAATGTCGAACAAATCTGGGATCCGCTTACGGAAGAAAGTACACTTGAATGGTATCAGGATGAATACAAACCGCCTTCTGTAGAAATCCAACGAAAACATACAATACTGCAAGTCCTGGTACTTAACGCTTTGATTTACGGATGGTTTGCCTTTATTTGGTTATCACCGCCATTTGATTATCTACTGCAATTGAATATTTATAGTCCGATGTTATTTGTGGTAATGCTATTCATCTCGTTGATATTGGTATTGACGAGTTATTTTATCTTCCGTTCACAGTATTTATCAATAGTATCGCCTTTAACTCTTATAGGAAGTATCCTAACATTGCCTATCGGAATATTAGGTCTGTATATATGGCTTAAATATTTAAGAAAGGGTGATATCGCCGTCATTTCAGTAGAAAAGAGTGACTAGGGAAGAAATATTTATTTCTTCTCTTTTTTTTCGGATCACTTATATCGAAGAACCTCTCCAAGTTAATAATAATTTCAAATAATGATTCACTTGAGTGAAAAATGAATGAGCATTCAACATATGGTTTCGTCAATTGATGACTTAATAACCTATTCTGGAGGCGAAGGTCGCTTTTATCTTATCGATTTTAGAATTAAACTATTCTGGTTACTGTTGACCACTCTTACCGTCGTTTTATATGTTGATATGATCTTTACCCTTTATATCTTTTTATGTACTATTACAATTCTAAGAATCGGAAAATCCCCTGTTTTCATGAAAATCCGTAGAAATAAAGCTCTTGTCACATTTGTATTTGCTTTAATTATTATTAGTTTTGTGATGGGTTTTTTAAACAGAGCTCTAGTCAGGAGCACAATTACTTCAAGACTTTTTTTCTTTTTCTTGGCTCGTTCGATAGCTTTGGGATTTATTGCAATATCTTTAGGCATAATGTTTATGAGTATTCTACAGACAACAAAAACTATTGAAATGACTGCTGGACGTGGACCTACAACAAGTATTCTTACTTTCCTTACTTTTCGCTCTATTCCCCTTGTTACTTTCCATTTAAATAATGTAATCGATGCCCAAAGAGCCAGGGGACTAGAAATGGAAAAGCTTGGGCCACGGTCAATTTTAAAAGGCATTAAAGCCATATTTATCCCGTTATTAGTACTTTTAACTGGTTCTATTGACCGTACATCTAAAGTACTAGAAGCAAGAGGGATAAACCCACGAGTAAAATATAAAACATCATATATCAAACCAAAACTTAAGAAAATTGAAATCCTGCTTATCTTCTACACTCTCATTCAATTATGGGTATCATTATGGTTAGTTATTAATTTTCCAGCAGGTTATGAGACTACCACTCTAACTTACCACATATTCTCACAATGGGGTTTGTCTTCATGAAGCCAAAGAGAAAAATCATCTTTAACGATGTGAGTTCTCAATATCGTCGAAGTCAAGAACACCAATTGAAAAATATAAGCTTTGAAATCAATGAAGGTGAGTTAAATCTACTTGCAGGCCCCTCTGGTTCTGGAAAAAGCACTTTAGTGCTATTACTAAACGGAATCATTCCTCACCATTCTCGTGCCAAAGTCACGGGGACTATTGAAGTTTTCGGAAAGAATCCAGTAAAGGAATCGGTATTAGAGATGTCAGGATATATAGGAATGCTTCTCCAGGATCCTGATTCACAATTAGCAACTTCAAGAGTTAGAGACGAAATTATCTTAACACTAGAATTTCAAGGAAAATCACACGATGAAATCAATATCATAACAGAGACGTTATTGAAACAATTTAAAATCCAAAATCTAGCTGAAAATGATTCAACTAGGATGAGTGGAGGTGAGAAACAACTTGTTGCACTTGCTGCAATGATGGCATCTGACCCAAATATTATAATATTGGACGAACCAACATCAAATCTCGATCCAGTTAATACTGAAAAAATCCTACGCCATGTACAACGATTTCATGAACAAAAGAAGACTATTATTCTCATTGAGCATAAGATCAACGAAGTTTTTACTTATTGTCCACCTGATAAGATCCTTCTTATGAATAACGGAAAAATAATCGCTCATAAAACTCCGAATATGTTATTTAAAACAACTCTTCTAGAAGACATTGGATTATCAATTCCAGGTGTTGCCAGGTATATTGAACACAGTGGATTACGGAATCGAAAGGAATATAATCTTCCCTTTTCTATACCAGAATTTAAGAAATCCATTACATCTTTTTCAAAAAAAGAACTATCTATATTAAGAGAATCACTCAGACCTCCAAAACGTTTTAATTTTAAGACCGAGCAGATTTTATTAAGTTTTAACAATATTACCTTTGCTTATAGAAATCAATTTCAGTCATCCCTCACAAATTTGTCCTTTATGATTAATAAGGGAGAATTCATTGCAATTATTGGAAATAATGGTTCTGGGAAGTCAACCTTAGTCAAACATATCATAGGATTAAATAAACCAAATACTGGTGTTGTCATCGTAAGTGACGTTGATACACGAGAATCTACAACAGCCCAATTAGCTTCTAAAATATCTTTCTTATTCCAAAACCCAGACAATCAAATTTTTAATTCATCTGTACTGGATGAAGTAAAATATGCTCCAATAACTTGTAAGATGCCGAAACAGGTAGCAATTACCCGTGCAAAAGCTTCCATTGAAGCTGTTGGATTAGCCAAGTATATCGATCACAATCCATTGAAACTCTCAATGGGACAAAAGCAGCGAGTAGCTGTGGCTAGTGCACTAGCTATGGCACCAGAAATCATTGTACTTGATGAGCCCACTACTGGACAAGATCCCTCATCCTTAAATGGAATCATGGATTTAATGAGAAAAGAATACAAGACAAAAACTAATCTAGTGATGGTAACGCATGATATGGATTTGGTTGATCAAGTTGCAAACAGAGTCATTGTTATGAGTGACGGTAAGGTCATTGCTGACGGGGAAACTGACCAAATTTTCATGAACAGAGAAATTCTTGGTCAAAGTAATTTAAAACCTCCTCTACGTATCGAAATGCTGGCTATTGTTAATCGATACTTAGAGAAGTAAGCATTAAAAAGATATTCCCCTTATTTCTATCTTGCCAGAAAACTTAGGATTTATTTCATTTCGAAAACTAAGAATTATCTCATCTGAATATGGTTTTATCTTTTGATATAATGGATCAAGCGTTATCTTTGTATTAAATTGTTGCCAAATCCATTTTTGGCCTTCAATAAGTATAGCCATATCTTTTAACTCATCTAATGAAACAAAAATTGGGCAAAGAGTTGTACGAAACTCATATTGTACATTAAAATCTGTTAAAAGAAGATCAATTGACCTTTGGATCTTAGATTCAATCCCCTTATAGGCAAGCTCATGATAACGACCTAAGGATGTTTTTAGATCCATAGCAACATAATTGAGAAGGCCCTTTTCCAATAAGTAATGTAGTCTTTCAGGAAATGCTCCATTAGTATCGAGTTTAATTTTAAATCCATTCTCAACTAGTAAATGAATAAGATCTAATGTTTCATGATGAACTAATGGTTCACCTCCTGTTATAACGATTGAATTTATCCATTTTCTTCTATTAGAGAGTTTATTAAGCATTTCAAGACCTGTAGGCCAATTTTTCGGTGCTTTTATCAAGTTTGGATTGTGACAATAACCACAATGAAAATTACAGCCCCCTGTGAAAATTATAGATGCAAGTTCGTTGGGATAGTCTATTAGAGTTGTTGGCTCAAATCCAGCAATTGGAACGTGAAAAGTATTCAATGATTGCATAAAACCAGTCCTAAGAGGTTAAAGATTCTGCAAAATTGGTAAATATTCATTTAATTCCTCAATTGTGGAAAACCGAAAAGTATTCCCTTCCTCTGTAAATACTATAGCTGTGGGAAGTTGTAAAATACCGAACTCACGCACTAAACGTAATCCTTCTTCAGTTGAAGTGTCTATTGTCCTTATTTCAATAGTATCGACCAATTGGTGAAGTAATCTTTTGAATGGTCCACATTTTGGACAAGTTGGTGAAACAAAAACTGCAATATAATTACCGTTCGATGTATTTTCATTTACTACCTCAGATTGAATAGCTGAATCAGCGTTTAGTTCAGGGATATATGAAGTTTTAGCTTCCCTAATCTCTGTCATCTGAATCTCCCGTATTTTGTCGAAATCATGTAATTCAAACATCACTCGCTCTTTGAATTCTTGAGTTTTCCCATCATTCCACTTCGAAACAGGACGGAAATACCCCACTATTCGAGAATAAACTTCTGTTGGTTTACCACAATGAGGACAAGTGAAATGTTTGCCTTTAATGTATCTGTGTTCAGTACATATCGAGAATGTTGGAGTAATACTGAAGTATGGAAGTTGAGTCTTCTCTGAAATTTGCCTGACAATATTTTTACAAGCCTCTGGGTCAATTTCTTCACCTAAAAACGTATGAAAGATGGTACCTCCAGAATATAACGGTTGCAAAACATTTTGATGTTCAATTGCCTTAATTAAATCAGTAGTTGCATCAACAGGTAAATGAGTGGAGTTAGTGAGAAAGTAACCATTAGCATTTCCAGAAGTAATAATCGTTGGATACCATTTTTTGTCTAATCTAGCAAATCGGTACGAAGTACTTTCAGCAGGGGTGGCTTCAAGATTATAGAGATTCCCTGTTTCTTTCTTGTATTCCTCACAAATATTACGCATGAATCTAAGGATTTTCTCTGCAAATTTCAAACCTTCAGGTGTATCAATACCCCTTTTTAAAAAATTCAGACAGCATTCATGCATTCCACAAAGGCCTATCGTTGAAAAATATGTTTGGAAACCATGTGGGAGATAATTCGTTGCAAATGCCATCATACCCTTTTCGAGATTCCGAGTAATCTCTTTTCTTTTGATCTCCAAAGACATTTTAGCAAGGTCCATATATTTACGCAAAAGACGGAAAAAGTCATCTTTATCGACTGCTAAATATCCTAATCTATTAAGATTGATAGTTACTACACCTATACTCCCAGTTGAATCACCTATGCTCCACATTCCTCCAGGCCGATTTTTTAATTCCAATAAATTCAGATTCAGACGACAACACATTGCCCGAATTGAACTAGGCTCGAGACCAGTTCCAGAATTATGTGTTACAACACCACAAGCTAAAGTAAATAGTTTGTCTTCCCCCTCAATCTGAATATCAATCAACTCTTTAGAAAAACTCTTGGACCTACCTATTTTAACAACTTTACAATAAGTATTACCATTGATTTCTTTGAAGATTCTACTTTGTTGTACATTTTCACTTGCTTCAGTCAAAGTATACAAATATTTCCGATCATTGCCCTTGGCTTCAATACATTTTCTTCGTCTAGTTGTTCTTTTCCCTAAACTGATAAGTATGCTTCTCATGTCCTTTATTAACTGATGAGAAGTTGATGAAACTTCAAACCGATTATGTTTGCTCTTATTTCCATCAGCTTCATGATAGCCTTTAATCAACCCTTCCCTAAATTCTCTTGAGGTATCGAAAATTGAACTTCTCAATCGTTTCGTTTTGGCATTACTACCCAAAGTAAAATCAAAAATATATGAAACTGCAGCTCTACTATTTATATAAAGGTTATAAAGTCCATCCTTTCTTTGATTTAAAGTATTGGTAGACATAAATGCCTTTTTAGAAAACTTATTAACAAAATCTATTATTGTTTTATCTTTATTTGGAAAATTAATTCTTGTTTTTCCCTTCTCAATATATCCATCCCCTAAATATAATCCTAGGAAACGACCGTAAGAATAATTCCCTCCTCTCGTATTTTCATCATAAGCTCGTTCACCAACTAGAACAAAATCATCTTTTTCCAAATCTTTTGCTTTCTTTAAACCTGTACTCGTGGGAAACAGATGATTTTCAGAGCAAGAAATATTTTCACCATTCGAAAAAGTAATACTGATAGGATAATTATCATATCTTACTGTATATTTCTTTAAAACCTTTTTAAAACCATCAGGAGTTAAAATACTCCAGTCTTCTCTCAAACTTTTGAGATCTGTTTTTCTAATTCTGCCTTTCAAATCTCTTCCTATTATTTTTGTTTCTTTCACCAGACAATAATTCTGAAAATAAGGTATTCCATATCTTGCAGTTATTTGCATTAATAAATCTACATTCGGATGGTTCCAATCAAAATCTTTAGTAATTGAATAAGTTGGTATAGGGAATGTAAACACCCGATTATGTTTATCTCCTTGATGCATTTCCTCCATAAATACTCTGTTGAATATATCCATCTCTGTCTGACAATCTCTATAAAGTATGCTTTCATGAGGTTGTCCACGAATTATTGCAGCCTGATCTGCCAAATCAGAAGGTACTTTCCAATCAAACGACAGATTGACAAACGGAGAATTACCTGTAATGAAAGTTTTATCCATTCTTCTAGCGACAAATGTACCATTTAGAGTAGTAGGACACCAAACTTTTCCTTTATATGGAATTTTAGAAATTTGAGTAATATTTGTTATCGAATTTCGGATTAGATTAATAGAAAATACTTTATTTACCTGTTGATGAACAGTTGATCCATAACCAGCTAATACGCATAGCTCTTGAAAAGAATCTTTCACAGATTCATCCTTTGTATAGAACCTTATTCTTCCTTTCTTCTCTACATGCCCATCGCCTTTAATATAAGTATCTAAAAATAGTTTGATCTGTCTTCTTGATAGGTTTCGTATAAATTCAGGTATCTGCTTTGAGTTAATTATTTCCCGAATTTTTCGCGAGCTTTCTTGATTTAACCGAAACCTAATCAATTCGTGTTTGCCATATCCATGTATTCTCTTTTGTTCATCCCATTTGAATTTATTAGCAGTTAAGCATTTACGTATTAGATCAACACATTCCTGATTTTTGACACTTTGATATAAATGAACTCTCTTTCTTGGTCCTGTACTAAATCCCCCTTCACTTACAAGCCACGCAAGAAGTTCGACTAAATGATCTTCTATTTCAAAATTAGAGTAAGTAGGAGCTGAATTAGGTATTTGTATTCGTGTTTTATATTTGAAAAGATTCTCTGCACTTTCTAAGATATATTTATCAGCATTAAATACCTTTCTTACTACTCTATGGTTTGGAGTCAACAATTGATCTTGTGACCTATTTTTAATGCTAATTAGATCGCCATCATAATCAAAAATATTTATCTTTTGAGGATTTAAGTATTCTATCTTGTGTGTGATTCCATTAAAAGTAGCAATCTTGTCATTTTCGGAATCAAGTTCATTATAATATTTCCATCCCGTATCAGTTAGACATTGTGTATCCTCTGAAACACATTGCCCACCCCATCTAGACGTCTGATTAAGAGCATAAATAAGGTTTTGAATATTTTGGCGTATAAAGGAAACATTATCCTCGTATTCTTCGTTAAAAGAACGTAAGAATGTTTGAATAAGGTCATCTCTGAAGATTATGTTTGGGTAAAATGATTCTAGTTTAGCGCAAATATCTGAGGCCTGAATTTCCCCTTTTCTGTATGCATATAATAAATCTAAGAGTTCGTATCCTTGGCCATTCACTTTTAATGAGAATATCTGTCTTAAGATTTTTTCCACGCTTTTTTCAAATTTTTCTCGAATAAATGGGGCTAATAAAGTGTCTACAGACGAATTATGCAAAGCAAATAAACCCACACCCCCTATGAATGCTTCTGATCCTTCTATACTCAGATCATATTCGTATTGAGAGTTAAAATGATGTTGACAATTCTTAAAAATCACTGCGGATTCAAAATCATTAAAATTTAATATTTTCTCCTCATTTTCATGAATGATTAGGTCATATCTTGTTAATTTTGCCTTATCTCTTGTAGAAGAACCACATTTATGATTTTCAAAATTTTTATCAAAGCGTGTTCTTATTGAAGTACGATAACCGAGACTAATAAGCATTAAATTCAGTCCAGTAATTAATACATTAGATGTACTTGTGTATACCCATCCTGTTGACCTTTTATAACCATCTCCTTTTATTATTTCATTAATAAATACATTTTTTAGATTATTTGACAAATCAAAAATAAATTCTGGTATTTTTTTGTCATCACAATATTTTCCACAAGTATTATTGATGAATGTACCTAAAAATCCACCGATAATATATTCCTGCTTCCCTTTCTCTCTTTCTCGAATATGGAAAGGACAGTTTAAATCACGAAGAGAGGTACCTATGTCTTCCAGATATTTTTTTCTTGTTTGGGAAAAACCAATTGCATGGTCACCAATTGCCCAACCCTCTGTTAAATACCATGCAATCATCTTTAAAAGAAGAATTAACTCTTTGTTACTTAGTATTTCATTATAATAATCAGTTTTTCTAATTTTTCCGAGTTTAATATCCTTATTATTAAGGTGATATCTATTTCTATATTTATCATACAATTTGAGTGGTAAGTAACCTTTACTAAATAAATAAGACAAATATTTTTCGTTATTAGATATTTTTAAAGATTCTTGTCTCAGGGACGAATTATTCTGAATTTTAGCTTTTAATTCTTCAAAAGTGGAATAAACTCGTGTGATTTTACTTAATCTTTCATGATTAAGTAAATAATTGTAAAGATCAAAGTTAATTTTTTGCTTCAACGTACATCTACTGAGAACAGCAACGTTACTTCTTACATCCTTAGATTTTACTTCTTTACTACAACTTAACTCTGCTGTTTTATGCAAAACGAAATTATTGTTGAAACTTGGTCTATAAATAGAGTGAGAGACTGTACCATCATCTCTTCTTATTATACTATTTTTCACTAAACCTTTTATTTTTAAATTTTGCAGAGTTCGTATAAATAGATTAGGTTTTATATCTAAATATTCTTCCAATCTATCACTATGAAGTTTTTTTCTCTCATTCAAAACATCAAAGACTTTTGACTCTAGACCTCCCAAATAATTATGATTTTTTAGGGAGAAAAGTGAATGATTCTTCGAGACATTAATTGTTCCTTTATTTGTTGTTAGGATGTGAATTGGATCTGTAATTTTATGTCTAATTACTTTCTTTATTTTTTTCCAACAGTGGTTGCCATCTTTATCGAAAGATAATGATTTAAATCCAAGATTAGAGAGATCTGCAAGCTCTAAACCTTTTTCTGTTTTCCCAAACTTTGTAATGAACTGATCACAAAAGTCACCTATCCTAGCTATAGAGATTTGTTCTGACTTATTTTTTATTATAACAGTTTCTTTTGGATGCACGGAAAAAGCTTGCGCGCCAGCAAACTCATTTTGTAGAGTGCCTAAGAAGGTGATCATTTGATTAATTGCGGAGTCTAAATGACCAGCAGGACGTGATGATATTCGTCCACGAACTCCACCAAATCCTTTTTCTAATAATAGTTGAAGACTCCATCCAGCACAATTGTGGACCTTGATGCCATCTACTAAAAAACTAGTACTTTCTGTTTCTATATCGTAGACGTATTTTTCATTATTCTTGAATTTTCTTAAGTGGGAAATCGGATACTTTTTGTATACAATTTCTTTTCTGAACCCGTAGTTACCTTGAAGGTTTTTAAATTTGTAACAAAGTTTCATTAATTCAAATAATTTTTCTGTAACAGTGAAATTTAAAGAAAACATTGGTTTTATAGTTTTAATTACAAAGTTTTTGTGCTTTTTTTCTCCTGCCATATCAATACTCATTAATGAACTCTTTACGTGACATTTTGTAAGCCATTCATGAAGCTGTTGAAGGAGACTATAGGAACTAATCCTAATTGTTACTCTGATTCGATTATCACTTACTCTAACCGTTCCATCTCCATCCACTATGCCTGATAGGATATCACCCATCGTCAGGTCGCTATAAATGAAAGGTATTAATTTATTATCGCTTCCACGTCCAAAATGGATTACTACATCATTCACATAATCTGTTTTATTGTAAGCGATCTCGCTCTCATAAATATGTAAGTTTAGATGGGGTAAAGCTTGAATTACATATTTCTTAAACTCTTCATTCTTAGAAGCGATTCCTATCCCAAAAATTTTTTCGTTCTGTTGTTTAAAATAACCATCTGCAAGATATAGTCCGAGTAAATAGCCATTTTTCTCTTCAACTCCTTCTAATTTTGTTAAATTGTTAATTGAATAATGTCGATTTATATCTTTGGTATAAACCACCTTTTCTATTGGTTTTTTAGGTTGCATTTCGATTAGATATGACTTACCACACTCAGAACATTTGTATCGCCGTGTATCATCATTTGTACGAAAAACGCTTTCGTTTATAAAGCCACATTTTGGGCAATCTACATTATTTCTTCCAACGGTAAAATATGGATGGTCTTTTGTCACGATTACGCTATTACCATTTTCGGTTTGGGCTTCTACTAGATCTTCTCCTTTCTCATGTCTAATAATCCTTTTTAATTTAGTCCAGCTTCCATTAACATCTAAAACATATGTATTTTCTAAATTCTTAACTTCAAATCCATTTAACACAGAAATAGGAGACTCTGTATTTTTAAACAGTCCTTCAAGGGAGAAGCATCTTATTTTTTCATTTTTCTTTATTGTAATCATATTTTTTCCATAGAAACTGTATCCAACAATACTATTACTCAAATCATGAATATGGATGTGTCCTCTGACATGTGCTTCAGCCACTTCTGGAGGATACAAGGTATAAAGACCATATTGTGCAAGATGTGTCCCTGAGATGTAAATATTAAGCCCTGGATAGTCAAAATCCTGGTTGGCATTTTCTTTCACTCGCCAATCCTTTCGGTGCCCTTCTTCTAGGCCTAGGTACTGATCAATTGTTTTCTTGACATCAAGAACCACATTTTGTTGGTCTCTAATACGACTTCGTTCTGCTCGATAGACAATGAAGGCTTTGGCCACATCAAAAAGGTTCCATTTCATTAAAGCTTCTTCGACGAAATCTTGGACATTTTCAACCTCTGGAATTTTATTACAGCTGAAAAACTCCTTAAAGAGTCTATCTTCCACTTCCTGAGCGATTTCAGCAGCTAATTTCTCATTTCCCTTTCCCAGACTTTGTTGTGCGCGAAATATCGCTGAAATTATCTTTGAATGATCATGAACAACCACTTGACCAGTTCGTTTTTTGATGAATTGTTTGTGAACCTGAATCGTCACATTTGTCCCTCTGCAGTCTAGAGCGCATCCTCTTTATAAGCTCGAAAATATTTGGACCAGAATACTAGTTAATACACCTTTTCTCCGTATCCACTATTAGATCATATTGAAACAACTAATCAAGCTGAAAGATTAATTGATAGTGAATATTTATGATAATTAACCCCCTATAAATAAACTTTATCATATGTAGAAAAGAATTTTAGCAGTTTTAACTAGTATAAACGAATGTTTTTAATACTAATTATCTTTGGGGTAGTACCTCAAAGAAAGAAGGTTAAAAATCAATATTTTTTAAGAACAGGAATAATTTTCATATATTCATCTGATATTGATAATAATATTCCATTTCGATTTTATTAGATTTATAGAATTATTATTGAATAAATCCACTTATTAACTATCAACTTTTTTCAGAATACCTGTTGTGTTGCATGGGACAGGCAAATCAATCATTGTGAGTAATCCAGCTTTAGCAGCGCAAATCTTTGGAATTAAATTAACTACCATTGCGACAGTTCCCAGATCCCCATGGACTCCACCTTCAATTTTCTGTGAAATACGTGGTGTTCCCTCAATAACAACAGAGTCATATTCTTCATGATCCCCAGCATAAGCAATAAAATCTAAGATTATTACTTCGTCACCCTTTTTTTTCGCAATAGCTTTACTTATTAGACCACAAACGAAACCTTGAGGAACTGTACAATAGGAAGTAGTAATTTCCTTTTCTGTAATTACTGCTTGTGGTGGTAATTCAAGAATTTCATCAACCTCTTTACCCAACGCCGTTAATATTAATTGTATTGACTGAACTAATCCAACATGACCTGTTATCTCTTTTCTATTAATTTTTTCTTGGAACTCCTTTGTACTGAGACCAGTTCCTATCTTTTCTTGGAAAGGATGACGTCTTTTTGCTGAATTCATCATTCGAGTAACAGTTATTTGATTCACTGTTTGACATGGAGCTGTCAATACAATAGGCAATAAATCCATTAAATACCCAGGATTAATACCAGTTCCAACTACAGAAACATTTTTTTCCTTTGCTAGTTCATCTATTTTAGCTGAGAGCTCTGGAAAACTATCAAATGGATATGATAATTCTTCACAAATTGAAACAACATGACAACTTGATTCTATGGAGTCAAAAATTATTGGTGCAACCTTTTCTAAAAATGAGGAAGTAATGATTATCACAACATCGACCTGGGTTCTTTTTAAAACCTCATTGAGAGCTGATTCAATTTCCATTTCTGGAAAATTTGGTAAATCGAGTAGTTCGCTTAATTTTCTATTCTCAAGTTCAGGATTAATATCTACAATACCAACAATGTTGATATTCTCACGTTCAACAAGATATTTTGAAATCAATCTCCCTACTGCCCCAAATCCCACTTGAACTACATTAAACTTTCTATTCATTAATGCCAGTATCAAAACAACCTTTTTCAACGGTTTAATTTTGTTAATCTAAATTATGGCATCATAAAATAAATTTGGTTAAGAACCCATATCTCTGAAAATCAATATATAAATTAGAATTACGGATTTAATCCATAAGTTTGTTTAGGTGTAAGATATTCTGGGAATTGATCAAGTAATGCTAAACGAATCGAATAACAGAAGTGACAGGCATCGACATAATATTCCTCGTGCTCAATTTGGTATTCTCTTGCCAATTGAGCTGGACCTCCTTTGATTAAAGGTCCACATATTGGATGTTTACTACCATTATAATTCCTAATAAGTTCTGAAAGTGGAAATTTCCACATATTCCCTATACTTAATCCTTGGCATATGTGTACATTGCCAAAAGGATCAGGATGAACTCTACCTGGGTCATCTAAGTTCTCATGTGGACATTCTATGAATTCCTCCCAATATCTCTTTGGTAAATTCTCATTAATCAATTTCTCGACAGCTCTTCCTCTGAACATTGCTCCACCTCCAATCACTGGCTCCCCTTTCTCCTGGGTCTTATTTAAATCAATTCTAGGCTCTTCTATACAAATGTCACCACCTGGAATCCCAATTTGTTTCATGACTCTTAGAGCGATGGTAGCTGGATTTTCCTTACCTTCCCCATGGTGAAAAGCGTCATTACTAACGCTAACATCTGATACTTTTAGCTTTTGAAGAGGTTTTAGCCAAAGTTCAGCATCTTCATCAGATATTGCCCAATATGAGTTTGTAACTACTCCAACATCATATCCTTTCTCACGAGCCATTCTAATGCCTTCAAGCATAAGAGGAAAGAAAAGAAATGGCTCACCACCTTCAAAATATACCATGTTTATAGAATCAATCTTACCTAATTCTTCAAAAACATCTCTTAACTGTCTCAATGTAAATGTCCCTTCTGAGGATGGACTGCAATATAAAAAACAATGATCGCATTCAAAATTGCATTGATAGGTTAAGAGAAAATGGATACCAGATAGCATAATAATCCCTAAATATACATTTAATTCGTTTTTCTTATTAGCTTTATTTTTGAGGAAGTTCTATCGATAAAATAAATCTTATTCCTCAATACTCTGAATATTCTCAACTGACTTCCTTTATGCTCAACTAAAAAAAGCATCAGCATTTTTCCAATAAAGCCTTTCCAACACTGATCTTGGAAGATTTAATCCATTAATGTTGGAAGGTTGGTGTGAATTATCGTCGTCGGGAAATGGAAGTTCAACATTTCGAACCTCAGTCTCCCAAAATAATCGTTGGGCCCAATAACGAGTAGCAAAATAATTTTCCGCTCGATCTCCCCACCCACATGATAAATCTGTAGCAAAAAGTATTCTATCTTGATTGCGAATGATAAAATCACGAGCTCTCAGAGGATCCTTCCCTAGCTCGCGAACAATCCATTTAGTTGAAGCTGTATCTACATATAGATTAGGAAAATTTCTAAAAATCTCCTCTAATTGTGTTAAATTGTGAATCTCTGGTAGACTTCCGAAATGGACGCTTATCACTTTAAGAGAGGGGTGCCTTTCCAATATTGTAATAAAATCATTAATTGCTTGGGTTTTCGTCCGATAACGGTCAATATCAAGGTATTTTGTGGCATACCAAATATCTGGATCTGCAACATGTATATCTATTGGAAGGCCGTAATCCTCGATTCTGGTAAAAACTGGTTCAAAAACAGGATCTGCTATAGAGATAGATTTTTCCGTTTTAAAGAAATCTATGTACCGAGGACCAAACCAGCATTTAGTAATGGCGTAATT
>JBHLKC010000054.1:0-15695 GCA_048887065.1 Candidatus Hodarchaeota archaeon | reverse complement strand
ACGAACCGAGAGCATATCCATATGGAAAATACTATCTGCAATATACTCTTCTCCAAACAGAGAATGATCCATACTACCAGAAAGTTCGGAAATGGCAACGGTTGTAACATTTAAGGCAGCAATATTAGCTAGGAATCCCGTAGCAAGTTTTCTAAGAAAACCAGAATCATTTCCGTAATCATAAAACCGAAAAGCAGCTAAAGGATCTATTACTATTCGTTCAATTTTCTTTTCTTCAACAATCTCAGAAATGTGATAGAATACTTTATGGAGAAATGTTGGTAGAGAGGTTTCGTCATAAGGAACACCTTCTGCTTCTATCATCATCTCAGACTCTTCAGCAAAGCTTAGGCTGTCAGGATCCCATAATTCCCATCCAGATGGGGTAAAATCGAGCATTATAACTTTTTCGGGTTCAACAAAATAATTATGGTCAAAGAATGAAAAATTACTTGCATCGCGACGGATAGCCCAAGGAGGCTCTTGCATTGCAACCAATAACCCATTTTCATTACGTCTAGCCCCTTCTAGAAGAAAGTGAAGTCCAAAAATGGTTTTTCCAGCTCCAGCAGGGCCAATAATCAAATTAGTTGTACCTTTAATGAAACCACCTTGAGTTAAAGCGTCCAGATAGGGAATCCCTGTTGAAACACGGACTTTTTCGAACAATGATTTTCACACACTTGAAACTGGAATCGAATGTGAATTCGAGATGTGCTTTCCATTTTCTAGTATTTTGATGTTTCTAAACTCTCAGGTCATGTTTGACAAGAACTTTTCGATTCGTTTTCATACCTTGAATCAAATAATCAAAAGCTATATTGATATTTTCCCCGCTTCGAACGCCTCCAGGGTCAGCAGCAACAGTCCCAAAGATTGTATATGTGTAGTTTTTTAGGTAATCATTGATAAAACTTTTTTTTAGGAAATCAGGTGATAGAGCAGCAGGTAAATCTTGTTTATTCGCAATGACAAGAATTGGGATTTTTCTAGAGACTAGTTTTAATGCATCTCTCAACCACTGCTCATCATATCTGAAATCTTTATTTGAACTATCTACAACGAAGACGAGTCCATCTGCAGTACGAACAAAACGCTCGTGATACCTCATATCTAAAAATTGACGTTGCCCTCCTACATCTATTAACCCTAACACAACTTTTCCAATAACTACGTGGCTTATTCCAAAAGCTATCGTTGGTTTAATATTACGAGGAGGAGGATATCCATGTTCCAAATAGAATGCAATTGAGGATTTTCCTACCCCACTTGTTCCTAGTAGAACTACTGAATAAATATCTTCAGAAATATTTTGCATTCAAGGACGTTTCCTTACGTTGGTAATTTAATCTAAGGTTGTGAAAGAGCATTTTTAATATCTTAACGTGTTAAAAATCCACAATCAGGTGATTAACTAAGAAATCAATGTTTATAAAATTGACCATATTAACAGGATATCATACACAAAGATTTTTTCCTAATTATGGTTAATTCTTTGGAAGGTATTATTGTTAAACCAAGATTGTTGAATCAATAGATAAAAGGAAAAAAGTGATTGATAATGTCAGAAGGGCCTAGAGAGATCGAGATAGAAGCTTTGAAAACTCCCAAAGGGAACGTTCCTACCATTAAAGGCCTAGAAACAGCAATAACTACTGTGTACAAGGAAATCGCTTCTTTGGTAAGACATCTTTCCCTAATCAATGAATCTTTAACCAAAATTGATACACAATTGAAAGAACAAAACCATAAGATTGGAGGGGTAGGAGAATCATTAGCGAAGCTCATTGTACATTTAGGAAAACTGGAGATACAACAAGAACAGAAAAGAAATATTTCGAGACATAGACTACTTATAGATAAAGCTGATTTAATGGCTTTAAAAGAAGATCTAACACGAATTCTTGACCAATTAGAAAATCGTGTGATAGAAAATGAATCCTGAATCAATTGATGACTCTTTCAAAGTACTTCTTAACTCACGAATAGTGGATAAAACTACCAAAAAGACCAAAGTACGTTTTCCAAAAGAAAGTTTATCCTCAGCCTCGGGTTTAATAACAATTAAGTTAACTCCACGATTCATTGGAGAATGGAATCCTTTTGAAGCACCAGAGAATTGCATAATCTGCTGGAAACCTCTTGATATTCATGGGAAAGATGCCAAATCTTATATGGAATGTCGCCACTGTAACCGAAAAGCGCATCAAAACCATATGCTTAGATGGTTAGCGAAAAAAGATTCTTGTCCTTACTGTCATGGAAAGTGGTAGTTAGTGAAGCTAGAACTTCTGCCAAACTTTCTTCAGCAGTTAATAACAAATGTCGAAACACTCGTTGATTCCCGTTTAACAGATCAATCACGAACTTTACCAGTAAAAATAAAAATAAGGATGCAGAATGTAATTATAACTTGGAATATATATTCGACGGATGAAAACGATCTGAATTTTCTATTTAAGCAGCTTACTGGAACGATTAATCAACTTCTAGATGAGATTAAAGGGGAAGTCATTCATTATGAACTAAATAGCGGGAAAATTTTTGATTCAGGAGTTTTTGAATTTCAAATAAATTTGGGGAAAACATGGGATATCTACCTTTATGACCCTGAAATCTTTATTTATTTACGCCTCCTCCTAGAATCTCGAATAGCTAATCCTCAAGAAAAATGGATCTCTTTGGATATAGATTTAGTGACTGATTCAGCATGGTTTGTTGATTAATGGGATTTTCTTAAGAGAGAATACTATATCGCTTAGTATGGCTTTCATAATGAGCTTTCCCTTCTTTTTCCAGTTCCTTAAGGAAAGCTATTGCTGTAGTTTCTGCTACCCCGAGTTCTTTATAAGGAGTAGTCCACGATACTCCTAAAGTTTTTTGATATTCTTCTGCAAGAAAGAAAGCTTTAGCTTCGCCTGCACTAACCAGCAGATCGTAGATCGTCTCTTTAGTATGGGTATGTTCAAATATAAGATTTTGGAGATACATCTCATATGGCTTCGGTATAGGACTCTGATGAGAAGGGCAAATAGTCCCTGTTTTAAGCTTAGATAATAACTGTAAAAGCTTCAAACGATTCTCAGAACTCCCTGTGCCATCAATGAAAAAAGCTGCGGGCTGATCAGGGTAAACATTTCCTTCATCCCCGATAAATGTACATTCACCCTTATAAGCTTGAATTATTATGGAATCAGCTGAATGACCCCCGCTATGTTGAAGAATAAGTTCTTCACCTCCCAAATCAAGTGTTTCGCTTTTGGAGAATGGATGGATTAATTCTTCTTTGACTTTTTCTACTTTAGTGAACAATGAAGATTTCATTGCTAAACTAAATTTGGAAATAGTTGGAAACTGGTTTTCCAGAATATGTTTTTTTCCTTCTTTTAAGACTTCTACTCCAGACTCATGAAGCCATATTTGTGGTTTAATTTTAGACATTGATTTTATGCCTGCCCAATGATCAGGGTGAGTATGAGTCAGAATGAGATATCTAATTTCTGTTGTGGGATCTCGACCAGCTTTTTTCACAAAGGAAATAATATCGTTTCCAATTGATCGAGTCGGTATATCAATAATCGCAATTTTTTCGTCTCCTAGGATCAGATATGCAGCATATTCTTCTCCTTGTTTACCTACATCATCTACAATCCGATAGATCCCTGAAGACCACTCCACAAAATTAGTCATCTGTTTTTACCTCAATTAATGATTCTCTCTTTTATATTATATTTTTCTGGGAAGATATTTAGCTCTTACCCTTATCCTCCTCGTTTATTTATTAATCCTTTTCGAAAGAGGAGGTAAGACATCCGTCTTAGCTTTTTAAAATCTATAATTTTAGAGAAGAAAGGATAATTCTTAAAAATCATTATGAACTATAACCTTTAATGACCCTATAATCACCCCAGAAGGTATGAGTAATGAAGCTAGATCAACTCATTGACAAGAAGTTTGTCCCAGTTATTGATCCTACAATACCAAATTCTCCTGCAGAACAGGGAGCTAATGCCTTTCTTGCAGAATATGGTGGGATTGTGGAAGAAGTTGCATTAGTGTGTAAGAAGGAGGATGGCCTTGTAACTTTCCGAAGTGGCGCTGCTCCGAGTGATCGAAATTATGAGAATTTCTTCACTGATTTTACTGAATTAGCTAACGATTTGGGAATGCAAACTCATGCTTTTGCTTATGCTTTTGGGGATTCATATTTAGGGATGGACTCCAATTATGCTATTGGTAGATCAGATGGAACCGAGATTCATGATTATATTGATCCCTCAATGGAAGGTTATTGGAAACATCTCACATATATTGCTCGGGAAGTAGCTAGGAAGCCAGTCCAATCATTAATCCTTCAAGAATTTCAATATCCTAGGCAAGAATACTCGTTTTCCCGTAGATCCATAAGGAAATTCTCAGAGATATCAGGAGTAAGCTTAGATACCAGTTACATAGATATCCAAAAGGATCCAGCCATTCAACGAATGTTTGAAGATTGGAGAGTAGATCTTATAAGTACAGCTTTTCGAGAAGTAGCTGACTCTGCAAAAAGTGAGCAACCTAGTCTTAATGTCGGAATGGTAATACCAGTTGACCCAGAAACCGAGTGGAATGATGGATTCATCAGACATTTTGGACTGAATATCGATAAAATCATAGAAATCTCTGGATACATAATATTTCATATAATGCCTTATTCACCAATGTATCCCGAACCTGGAACTCCAGGATGGGACACATTGGTACGAGCGTTACGTAGTTCAGCTTTATATGAGGCAAGTGGATATAAAAAAGCATTATTTGTATGGGGACTTGAAAACGAAGAGGATATTGAATGGATTGAGAAGCTGAAGCAAGAAGTAAATGCTGAACGTGTTTTTACACGGCTAGAACATCCCCCGAAGTACACCGTAAAACGTGAAATTCACCGTGGTGTTTGATTAATTAGTTCAGTATTTTTGGTTCCAATGTGCATATTTTCTGATATACTCCTCTACTTGTATTTTGAAACCAGAGCGATCTTTTTTCCATTGACGAGCAGCAGCGTTATTAAGAGGATCATCAGGATTAGGACTAGTTAATAGAAATCTTATAGTCTCAACAACTTGTACTAAGCTATATGCGGGGCTCCACTCCTTACCTAGTATTCCAACACACACCTTCTCTTTAAAGATATTGACATGCCATATTGGTGTCTTAAAACAAATGATTGGAGGTTCAAAGGGGTACTTTCGTGGTATTTTTAATTCTACAAAGAACACACCTCCCTCATATAATCCTGATCCTAGAATCTCACCTCGCCAGTGGGTTAAATCATTATCTACTGTTCGGAAAGTGGGTTGTTCTCTAGCTAGCTCTTGTGCTTCAATTGCCAGACGATCTAACCATTCGTTTCTAGTAAGCATTGTTTCTTTGGCATCCTGTTCCAGTTTGATTTTTAATAAAAATATAATCAATTGCTTCTTTAAAAATTTAGTTGAATCAACAAAAAAAAAGTAATTTCCTGTTATTTTGCTAACACTACATCTGATAATGATGATAAAACTTATAGAACTTTTGAAAGGCTAGCTGCACCTCAAAAGCTTAACCTTAAATAACATTTATTTAAATCGTTTTAAATACTGTATCGAAAATATTTCTGCGGGTGTCGTTAAACAAATGAGTCAAGCTTACATGGATGTAGTTAACAAATTTATTCAGCTTCAAGAAATTATGCGCGATGATGACAAGGAATTTAAGAAAAATCCCAAAAAAACTGCTAGAATTGCCGCTGTACTTATATTGGCCTCTCTATTCTCAAAGTTTTCTCTTGATAAACAATATGCTGTCTGGAAAGCGATGAAACAGACTATGTCAGAGAAAATAGACGAGAAAGCTTATAAGACTCTAGGTGATTCAATCGATGAGATTGCAGCAACTCTAATTTTTGCCTCGGAAGTTAATAAAGTAATGAAAAAGTAGTTAAACGGAAGAGATACAAGTTCTGATTGTACCTACAATTCATCCATATCAAGGATGGTACGTTTAAGGACATCCTGAATAGAACCATTAACCTATGAAATAAATGATTTTTTTGGATGAAATGCTTTCAGGGAATCTTATAGCGATTTTCATTGTAGAATGCATTGGACACGTATTAGCATGAAATGGTTATTACCAGATTAGAAAACAATATAGAATCTTAATTAAGGCAAAATAGGTAGATTTTACATTTTTTTCAATTGATTGAGAACATTAAATTTGGTACGAGCGGTACAGAAAGTAACAAAAAATATAGAAATAGGGGGAGAGGGGGGAGGGAGGGAGCACGCGGATTTAGAAAAAGAATGTTTTTCGTTCCCGCGTAGCTCCATGGTATTCAAAAATTTTTGTCGCAGTTAGACTAAATTATTTAACTGCTGTTTACTACGTTTTTTATCAATATTTAAAATATTTTGTTCTAAGGTAAAAGCATTATTGATTATTTATAACAAAGATTCTGTTATAGTACATGATTTTTTCAAATTCTGTTACCATGAAATATCCATTTTAGGATAAATATTTGGATGAGTCCAGAAATTTAATCATTTTATCTTAAAAATTTAGTTTGGGTATTGTTTCTTTTTTATATATATTTCCTCAATTAATGTTAAAAAAGGTTTGAATAGTTTTATGTTGATATTTTTCTTTTAAAGTCTTGTGTCTTTTAATCAATTCTTAATTAGAACATATTTTCTATGTTAAATCTAAAAAGACTCTAAAAAAAAATTGGTAGACCTTCTTATAACTTTCAAATCAAATGTTTAGAATTCACGATAAGAATCGAAAGTCATTTATATAGACTTTCATCCGAATTATCAGAGGCGATAAACATGTGGGATTACCAAATGGTTCATCCAAGCTCACGATCAAGATGATTCTTTTCTTTTATCCACGATAAACCCCAAATGTTCTCGCCAAATTTCTCAGAATTCTCAACACATATCAAATTTATCTGCCAAAAAGAGTATATCAATTCCTAGAGAAAGCAATGACTCAATCGTTTTACAAAAGATAGGATGTGACTGAATTGGAAGATTTGAAAAACCAGAAATATGTAATTTGTCCAGCTTGGCCATATGTAAATGCTATTCCTCATCTTGGAACTGTTCTACAATTATTAAGCGCAGATATTTACCTCCGATATTTAAAATTGAGAGGTGCAAACGTAATTTCAGCAACTGGATCTGATTGTCATGGAACACCAATTGAGGTTGCAGCTATCAAAGAGGGAATTTCACCTCAAAATTTAGTTGATAGAAATCATGCAATTATTCTAAATCTGTTGAAAAAGTGGAATATCGATCTAAATTATTCAAAAACTGCAAATCCATTTCATTATGAATGGGTACAAGATTTTTATCGCCGTTGTCATGAAAATGGTTATACTTTTGCTAAAGAAATTGAACAGCTTTATTGTAAACATGATGCAAGATTTCTTCCAGATAGATTCGTAGAAGGTTCTTGTCCTCATTGTGGAGCATCAGGTGCTCGAGGAGATCAGTGTGACTCACCTACTTGTGGAAAACCTCTGAATCCAATAGAATTAATTGATCCAATCTGCAAAATTTGCGGAAAAACGCCAGTAGTCAAGAAATCTACTCAATGGTATTACGATTTTAGTCTGTTTCAAGATAAGCTTTCAATTTATATCCGTCAAAACAAACAATTTCCCGAGAATGCCCGAAAATTCTCTCAAAATATTCTTGAAGAAGGTTTACAAGCACGGACATTAACTCGTGATCTCTCCTGGGGGATTCCCGCTGATCCTGCCATCCCTGAAGCGAAAGGAAAATCAATTTATGTGTGGCTTGAAGCAGTTTTAGGATATGTTTCTGCTTCTGCAGAACTTGGAAAGAAAGAACATAATGATCCTGATTTTTGGAAAAATTATTGGCTTGATCAGGATACTAGGACTGTTTTCTTCATTGGTAAAGACAATATCTTCTTTCATACTTTATTGCTACCTGGTCTTCTCCTTGGAACAGAGGAAAGTTATGGAAAACCATTTGTACTACCATATAACGTAAGTGCTACTGAATTTGTCAACTTTGAGGATAAAAGATTTAGCAAATCAAAGGGTGTTGGTATATGGATAGATGATGCAGCATCTCTCCTACCTACAGACTATTGGAGGTACTATTTAACTGCTACACGACCAGAAACTAAAGATACATCATTCACGTGGCAAGATTTTGAACAGAGAATTAATACAGATCTTAATGACGTCATTGGCAATTATATCCATCGGATTTTTGTGTTACTGCACAAATTTTGCGATGGCAAGCTTCCAGAGTGCCATCGTTTAGATGATACCGATAGAGGTTTTGTTAACAAAATTAATGAGATCCCTGATATTGTAGCTGATTATTTTGATCAATTTGAATATAAGAAAGCCTTAGCAGCGATTGTTGATTTCGCACGTTCATCGAATATTTATCTTAGTACAAAAGAACCTTGGAAATTAATTGATACAAATAGATCAGCTGTTGAAACAACGCTTTTTCTCTGTGCTCAATCTGTGTCTACACTTGCAATCCTTTTGTCACCAATAATACCAGAAGCAAGTGAGAGAATATGGAAGACTTTAGGACAAGAAGGATTGGTAGCAGAACAGAGTCTTTCTGAAGCAGGGAAACTAAGGCTTTTACCAAACCTTCAGATCGAAAAACCAAAACCATTTTTTTCAAAAATCAATCTAGAAGAACTCAAAGCAAAACTTCACAAATTAAGAACATCAAAAAAATCTATTTCACCTGAGGAATTAAAAATGCCTATTGATGACCAAAAATTCATTTCGTTAAAAGAATTTCAGAAATTGGATATCCGTATTGGAACAATTATTTCAGTGGAACAGATTCCAAAAGCTAAGAGATTGTTAAAGCTTAAAGTTGATCTTGGTTCAGAAATTGGGGAACGTCAACTTGTAGCTGGTTTAGCTCAATATCGAAAGATTGAGGATCTTATTGGAAAACGAATTACAGTTATTGTTAATTTGGAACCCGTTACTATCAGAGGAGTAAAATCGGAAGGTATGTTATTAGCTGCTACAGAAGGAGAAAAATTAGGATTATTAGTTCCTGATCAAGAAGTGGTTAATGGGTCAAGAGTAAGTTAATTATTACTTAGTTGAATGAACATTAATTTAAATCTTATCTTAGTAAAACTCTTTTCTTTTTTTTAAGAAGAGTTAATTTTTTAAGAACTCTTTCTAAATAGACCTATTTAATGAAATTAGAGGTATAAAGTCACAATAACGATCTAAAATGATTGGTATTCACCTCTGATTTTAAGAAATAAAAAAAGAAGCTGATTGATTTGAATGATTGGGATCTTATAATATTTGAAACTCAAGATAAAAAGGCTATTCATAACCGTTTTCGGATTTCTGAAAAGAAAATGACTGCAGAAGGACAACATGGAAAAGCTACAATATTAGAGGATGAAAATGGAAAAGAATGGTTATTAAAAACCTTTGGAAACATAATTGACTTTGAAATGAACAAGATTATGGACTTAGAGGTAGATATTCATGAATCCCCAGATGAAGGTCGTCATCGTATGCATATCTGGAGAGTTCTGAATGAACTCACTGCTTCACGTCTTGGTCAAAAATTGAAGCTCAATGTACCTAAAGCTATTGTAGTTTGTTCACAACAAATAGCAGATCATCCGTTAGAAGCATCGTCTCAATTAGCTCTCGGAGATGTGGTTATTCTTGATGATGAAGAAGGAGCACCAGATACAGCCGATGAATACTATGAATTTGCGGCAAGAGACTCCTATACCTTAGAAACTTCCCAGTTATTCGAAAAAATTTTATCAGATAGAAGTAATAATAACAACTCTACCACTGTTTTAGGTTTACTCATGGAAAAAATACAAAATACAATGAATCTAGATGAATACCTAGATTCGCAATCTGATGACTTTGACAAGGCTTTTCAGTCTATTCGCGACATTGATGATGGTTACCATTTACTTCCTTTCGATATTTGGTTGAATGACCCTGACCGGAATGCTGGAAATTACCTAGTTGAAGTTGATGAAACAAAACCAGGAAAACCGATAAACGCGTGCTGGGGAATTGATTATGAAATGTGGTCTTTAGGATCCGACATTTGGATGGAAGAAGATGAAATTACTAAAGGTCGAAGTTATTTAACTGCGATTATCCATCCATCAAGTAACATCTTTGATCCAAGAGTTAACCAGACACTATATCGTATAAGAAACATATCTGATGAAGAATTGGTATTGATGACACGAGCTCCACAGCTTTTATGTAAATTTTTCGAATATCATATATCTCAAAAAGCCTTAGAGAATGATGAAAGGATAGTCCTTAAACAAGTTGAAACAAATTTAGAAGATTTTCTATCAGAATCGAGACCACGCTCAGATAAACTTAGTGAGATTCTGACCAAACAAATTGGACTCCCCTCAGGATTTGAACTCTAGTGAGAGAGCCTATAATATCTGAAAATTAGTAAAGCAATCAGAGATAAATCGGTTCTTTTTAGTAGTCAAGATAAATCAAATTATCTTGAGGAATCTCACCAGTTAAAACATCATGAATGCTTTTAGCTAATCGTTTAAGTTTGCTAAATTGAGAATGAAAGTGTACCAATTTCCAAAAAGAGGGTAAAATTGCTGTTGCTAGAGACGAACCCATTTGTTGAAGATATCGTTCACGATTTATTGATAAATCCTTCTTTGATAAAGCGTCTCTACCCCACAATTCTACCCATAATGAAGCTATAATAAACACGATAGCTGAATTATTAAACGATAATTGTAATCCTATAGGACTCCAACACAACCAATGGAGAACAGAGTTTATTACATTATTCAATTCATTTTGGGGAGGTTTTTTCCCTAATTCTTCAATTAAATGGTCGTAAATTTCAAGAAATTTGTTATAGACTGGTGCATTTTTCAGTCTGTTTACTAGTTCATCGACTAAATTTGTACTATCAGATGACTCAAAAAAATTCATCTCATAATTAATACGCTTTTGAGCAATACCTGTGAACGGATTTCCTTTATCAATTTGTTCTCCCCAATAACTAATGTAGTTATTTTGGACTTTCCTTATTAAATCTTCAATTTCTATGTCTGAGATTTGGTTTTTTCCTTTAGTTACCCATTTAAATCCATTTCCTCTACAAGGATTAATCCAAGATAGAATTAGATCTGGTTTTACTTTCCAAAAGATTAAAGGGTATGTCTGGCATATTACAGGTTTGTATGGTGTTTCATGTAGCAAGCAAAAACCTTCAGTGTTTAAAAAAGTACACGAGTCTCCACGAAGTAACCAATTACGCCCTGATGATTTGTAAATTAGAAAATTAGAGAAGCTATAATGTTTTTGAAGATTTTGGTACTCATTTGAAAGAAGTGGTAAGTCGTACTCTGTCGCGCAACACTTAAAATTGCATTGAAAGCAATTGTAACCAGTAATTAAGGAAAAACCTCGGATGACTTTTACCATCCTATTGCACCAATTGAAAGAATATGAAATTTTTCCTAAAAACTCCTATTTAGCTAATCCCGAGTTGAGTCAGTTTTTCTGAAGTAATCAAGCCTTTCTTATCCCAACCTCGGATTCTATAATATTCTGGAAGAGTTATGTCTAGGTTAACAACTCTATTTCGAGAACCACCTATTTCTAAGGGTTTAATTAGCAAGCGTTTAGGCAAGGTGTCATCTTTCATCGTAAAACCTGCTCGTTGATTAAATAATCGTTCTAAATTCCAAATTCTCTCACCTATCTTCATCACATCTTTATCTGAGTAGTCAATTTGATGCACAATGGAGAGCATTTTAGCATAATCAATAGCAGAGAGTGCAAAAGTGGAAAACCGACATAATACTAGAGAATCAACTAATGCAGAAAGATCTTCGTAGACCTTTACAATATTGGCTTTCCCTGATGAAGAAAAACGATCCATTGGAACAGGATTTCCCAATATTTCTGGACTTACCATATAAGCGCGAAGATGACACCCCCCACGATTTGATGTCGCATAAGCTAAAGCTTGTCCCTGTGCACCTCTTGGATCATAAGCAGGGAGTTCCAAGGATTTTACGGTCATGGCAATATCAGGATCACCAAATTTTTCAGCAAAACGCTGTGATCCATTGCTTAGATCTTTTCCAATTCCATTCTTATAAGCAATCTGTTTTATGATGTCCAATAACGAATCTACTTCCCCAAATTTAGGAAAATCGGCAAATTTTCCCTTTTCAGCCATCTCCATTGCGCAACCAATAGTACTTCCAGTAGAAATTGTATCTAAACCTAACTGGTTGCATAAATAATTAATTTTACAGATAAGGGAAAGATCATTGTTTCCAATTTGGGATCCGAATGCCCAAATAGTCTCGAATTCTGGTCCTTTTCCTTTGCTTTCTTCATTTATTTTTGTAATTCTACCACATGCAATACTACACCCTGCACAGGCATGTTTCCTAATTACATACAATTCTTTCATCTTTTCTCCAGAAATACCTGGAGCATCCTCAAATGTCCCTTCTTGAAAATTCTTGGTTGGAAACATACCTAATTCATTGATCACGTTTACTAATACAGGTGTACCAAAAACTGGTAAAGATGATTTAGTGACAGGGTTTTTCTTTATTGCTAATTGTAATTGATCAGAAATACCTTTAATTTTGTTATCTCTTGGAAATTTTTTTCCCTTAATTACTATTGCTTTCAGTTTCTTTGACCCCATCACAGCCCCCAGTCCACCACGACCTAAGGCATGCTCTTTGTCATTAATAACGCAGGAAATCAGAGCAAGGTTTTCTCCTGCTGGTCCAATACACGACACTTTTGCATCTTTTTCTGTTTCATGGGTAAGGTAATCAACTGTTGACCAAACGTCTTTTCCTTTCAAACTAGAAGCATTTCTAACCTCATTAATACCTTTTTCAGCATTCAAATATAAGTAACTCAAACTTGGTGCTGTTCCCTCGATCATTATTGCTAATATTCCAAGATTCTTCAATTCAGGCCCAAATCTTCCCCCAGAATTACTATCAAAAATAGTTCGTGTTAGAGGTGACTTGGAAACACAACAATATCGGCCCGAAGTAGGAGCATAACTCCCAGTTAATGGTCCTACAGCGAATATCATTTTATTATCCCGATGTAGTGGATCCACTCCAGGAGAAACCTCATCACTAATGTATTTTACTCCTAAACCTCGTCCTCCAATATATTTTCTTAAAATCTCTTGAGGGATTTCTTCCTTTGATATTTTTCCATTATCTAGATTACATCTAAGTAAGAATTGTTTTTCCATAGTATTTGCCTCTTTTCCACTATTTCAATCATAGAATGTATTGTATTCTTTAAATTGGCAAGTAAAGCATTTTTCTTTTAGGTAAGAATAGTGATCTTCAGACATCTTTCCAAAGACTGCGGCTCTTACTGGACATAATCGACAGGGAATCTCATCAATTGACCAATCGTCACTTAAAGTCATCCACTTGAGATTGTTAATGATGTTGATACCTGCACTAGCACCGATTCTAAATTTCAGGGGATCAATAATTGAACCACCAGCAATAATAGCTCGAGCAGCATCTGCAAAATTCTTTATTCCTCCAGCTGCTTTCACCCCCATATTTGAACCAACAACTGTTCTCATTAGTCTTATATCATAAGGAAAAGCCCCATATGCACCAAAACCTGTTGATGTTTTGACAAAGTGGGCTCCTGCATCTTTAGTAAGTTCACATGCTTTAATTTTTTCTTCATCTGTCAAGTAACAGGTTTCAATGATCACTTTTACTAGTGCATTGTCAGCAGCACTTACTACTGCTTCAATATCTGCTTGAACATATCGATCCTCTTTATTTTTTAGCATACCAACATTGATAACCATATCGACTTCGCGAGCACCTTCTTGGACTACTTTTTTAGTCTCACAGGCTTTGGATTCTGTAGCCATAGTACCTAATGGAAATCCTACCACGGAACATACTTTGACATCAGTGTCTTCAAGAATTTCGACAGCCAACGGAATATAACAGGAATTTAAACATACGGAATAAAAATGGTATTGAATTGCTTCTTTACATAGGCTTCTAATTTTTTCAGGGCCTTCCCATGGACTCAGTTTGGTGTGATCGATAAGCTGGGCAATTTCTTGGGGAGTAACATCAATTTTAAACGCCTTATATTCAATCTCCATAAGATTGAAACAACTCCTTTCTTATTTGTCTTAATAACTCCAATTAACTTTAAGCTATTTTCTCTGTGTTTATGAAGCTACATCTGAATAATTTAACAAGTTATTCCTGAAGAATTTTGAAAGAGAGAAATAACATTAAATGAGTGATTTCACATTTGTTACATTTCAAATGGCCTGCAGAGGTTTTCTGTCTCGTTCTTTTTAGTGTTTTGTATGGAAAGTATCGTTCATACAAAAACGATAGCTTTAAAATAATAGAAATGTGAAGTTAGTTGATAAGGAAGTTAAATTTCTTAATCACGCTAATATCTAGCACCTTTTCAAAACTAAAAATCAGATGCGAAAAACAAACCTTATGAATAAAAGATAAGGAAGGTATACATGACAAAATTAGTTTTAGGAGAACAGTAAAATTGGCAGGTAGCCATGGATCCCTTACGAAAGCGGGAAAAGTAAGAAATCAGACTCCAAAGGTGGAAGCACGGCCACGCAAAGGCCTCACGCCAAGTTTAAGGAATAAAAAGAATTATGTTAAACGTATAGTAAAAGAAATACCTGTTGGCCAACCTGAATTTAGAGGCGAGAGATTTTAGTAAATCTCAATCTTTTTCTAATATTTAGTTTGATCGAACGCGCTGACCACACCGTTCACAAAATTTTGCATCAAGTTGCAAAGAAACCCCACATCTGGAGCAAAAACGATTTCCACGTTTATGCTGATCATTTTCCTTTTCATTGGTGAGAAAATCAGACCACGCAGATTTATGAGGATTAACTCCTTTATCTTCTGCAAATTCAAACCAGAATGATTTTTTTCGTTTTTTACGGCTTTTAGAGGGATCCCTATATTCTGTTATCTCTTTCACCAAACCTATAGCTTCTCAATTTAATTAACTATCATTATAGTTAAAAAATCTTATCATCAAGGAATAGCATTTTTATCTAATTTTCAAAGAATTGAATATAGAAATAGTGATTTACTTGTTTACAAATTTTAAGGAAATTTTAAGGGATTTTAATTTTTGAATTAATATAAGGGTAAACTCCTTGGAGTCTACTATTAGTTTTAGAAAAAAGTGGTAGCGGCCGGAGGATTTGAACCATCCGATCTCGGGGTTTCTCAAGAAAGGACTCTTTATGAGCCCCGCGGGATAATTACTCGTAATTGGACAATCTAGGTAGATTGCCCAATCACTCCTAGCTACCCTAGGCCGCTGAGTTTATTTTAAAGTATTAAAATCCTTGAAAATATCAATCTCATCATTAAATGACTATTCAAACAGATATGAGACCTAAGGATTTATAAAAAACTAGTTCATTACATGCTTTAAACTTTTCCCATTTTTAGAAGCTATAAATCAGATATCATCTTTAATTACATAACCACTCTCTGAATTATTCAAAGAAAAATGCCTTGAATTCAGCATCCTGTTGTAATAATTCTGTAACCTGTAGCCCTAGAGGTGTAAG
>JBHLKC010000053.1:0-15789 GCA_048887065.1 Candidatus Hodarchaeota archaeon | reverse complement strand
GAAGTTAATTGGTTTGAAAACAATGGTAGTGGTAATTTTTCAAAAAAAGATATCGATACACAAACCCTAGAACCTGGTTATGTTCATTGTTCGGATATAAATAATGATGGATTTATAGATATTATTGGAATGTCGTTTCTGTCAAAACAATTGTATTGGTGGCAACATAAAGAGGAAAACAGTTTTACTAGACATATCATAAGCGAGAGTTATGGAGGAACTATATGTAAAACCGCAGACATCGACTCCGACGGAGACATGGATATCTTTGCTAGTGATTATATCAATGGATTTCTCTACTGGTGGGAGAATCTTCTAATATGATCAAAGTACTCCAAAGCGAGAATAAACAATATCGCACTAGGAAGAATGCAACAAGATATTACTCCTAGCTATTTTAATTAATCAAAACTCCTAGCCATTGTTACGGATCTCAAATGTTTTTTGTATAAATAAAAAATGGAGAAGAATTCCTATTCACTGGTGACATTTTTTGGAATTTAATTAACATTGAATATCTTAAAAATCATTCAAAGATCGATTTGTCAATTAGATATGAAAATGGGAGAATAGAAGACCACCAGCTAAGATAGCTTTTTGATAATATCTGGAATAACCCAAAAGAGACAATATTTATAGTCACATCTCACGATTTCAAGCAATTGGAGGATTATCGTCGAACTGGATTAATTGGTGATCAATACCAATGAACATTAGTTTTCAATTTCACTATTTGGAGATTGATTTTTAATTAATCAAATAGTTCTAGTATATGCCTTTGTGATTTACTCACCGCAGGCTTTATTATCTACTTTAAAATCTAATAAAAAATTCTTATTTTGTTATTTTTCTATTTTTTCGGATGAGAAAAGAATCCTCTTAAGGGTATTAAACAGCATAAGATCCACATATCTTATTACATTGAGGTGTTAATCCAGTTTTCTTTCGACGATATTCAATGAGTTTTAATTCTTTGGTTCAAAACCTTTGATATTGTTACGAATCTTTTCATCAATTTTACCAATTAAATAATTCTTTTATACTTATTAACTTGACTCACCTTCCTGCACTTACCTAGAGCCTGTTTTATTTTAACTTGATCTAAAATACCTTTAGGAATAAAACGACCTTGTTTGAATTTTTGAATACATATTTAGGCATTCAAGAACTCCCTGATATGGCACAAAAATTCGTGATGAAAGTATTTTATTCTACGACGATTCTTGGTTTATTCTGGACTCTATCTTCAGCCTTTTTTGCCCTTTTCGTGATCGATATAGTAGGTATTGAGCTGTTAGGCGTTCTTATCGCGGTGAGTTTTATCCTTCAGGCTATTCTTGATTATCCAAGCGGGGCTTTCGGTGACTGGATTGGACAACGTTGGATCCTCTTCATTGGATTCTCTTTAGAAGCTTTAGCCTATATTACACTATTTTTTGCCAACTCATTCTCAACTTTACTGGTTGCATATATTCTTCGGGCAATTGCAGCGTCTCAACAATCTGGAGCAATTGGTACTTGGTTTGATAATAATTATAAGTTAATAGCAAATGAAAGTGACCCTCAAAGGAAAGTCTATAAATTCCTCACTGGACGGTGGACTGCTATTAGTAATATCATTCCTGGAATTGCAACTGCCTCTGGAGGGATACTAGCAACAATTTTTTACAGACAAACTGTATTTCTCATTCAAGCAGTAGGTCTGGCATTGTTAGCTATTGTTTTTTTAATTATTGTTCATGATTTTCCAGGGATTGAGCGCCCAAGAAGATCTATAAAGAATTACTTCAAATTATTAGGTAGTGGGCTTCGTTTTGCTTTCTTCAATAAGACTATGTTTTTCTTCCTGTTAGGATTATGCTTTAGCAGCACAGTTGTGATAATTTGGGTTGAAATGATATTATTTCCAGTGTATTTGGGTTATACGGGGTCTGATGGGGGTGTTGGAATCATGAGACTCATAGTTTTGCTGTTAGGAACCGTATCAATATTTTTCGCATCAAAAGTGGCAACTAATATGGAAATTACTTGGATTCCCAGTTTGACATTCATTGATACAGTAATATTTTACTGGGGGGTTGCTATTTTAACCACTTGGTTTCCGATTGATGAAAAGACTTTCACTCCCCTTGCTATTCTTTCCTTTATATTATTCTATACCCCTATTTACTTTTTTCATGGGCTGAAGCTGATTTTAAACTCTAGGTTCTTTCTAGACTCCATTCCTGATCATAATAGGAATTCGATTTATTCTCTAATACCAACTTTATTATTAATTACTAGTGCCCCTATTGCGATAATTGGAGGTTCTTTAATTAAGAACTTAGGAATCTCAATCACGGCTCTTATTTTAGGGACAATTGGTCTAATCTCAGTTTTTTTCTTTTCTCTTTCTTTGAAGTTAAAGCCAGTAGAAAGCAGTAGCGAGGATTTTGGTTTTTCCTGATCAGAATCATGCCCAACTTTACCAAATATTAGTTTCAAAATCACAGAGAAATCATAAATACTCTTTCGATTTTAGATACTCATTATTTACGTAAGAATTGGAAAATGAATGTTAATTTTTTGTTCATTTCCTAATTTTAACCAAAGAAGGTTTAAATTTATGGAAGAAAGAGCTTATATTGCATTAAGTTTTGTTGCTGTTATCGTAGGAGTATCAGCATTGGGGATTGGCACGTACTCTGTAATAAATTTCCAAATGGTTGAAGGTCCTCAAGGTCCTCCTGGATTAAATGGAACAGATGGCTTAAATGGCATAAACGGACGAGACGCACCAGGAGGGATCATTGTGGGAATAGTTGATCCTGATTACGGAGACACAATTTCAGGAAACATCACAATAAGAGCGATTGTTTTTGGTAGTGAGACTTATTCTGTTTCTATTCTTGGAAATGGCAGCGAGATTGGAACATCCTTACCAATGGAATGGAATAGTACAACAGTTGATGATGGATGGTGGAATATTACTATAGTGGCTACCGATATTTCCACAAACAACATGAGTCATGATGAGGTTCTAGTTTTCATAAAGAACTACGATGTAACGTATGTTAATATAATGCCTATTCTCATTATTCCTGAAAATACTGAAGTTGTTTTTAATTTGGCAGCTGAAAGTGTCGTGCATTATCCTGGCTCACTTACAAATGGAGCATACTGTCTTTATCGATTTTTACTTCCCGATAATTATATCACAACAGAAAATGTTATATTTCACCTCGTTTGGGGTGCTCCAACGCTAAATCCCACAATTGATTATGGAATAACTTTTCATTATTCTACAGATGGAAACTTAGATACTACTTTTGATTCTGTAATATCAAGTTGGACTGGTGTAGGTCCAAATCGCAGAAATTTTGAATCATTTACAATCAGTAATCTTCTCATTAACCCAGGATTTTTAATAACGATTAAAGTCTTTATGGAAGATCAAAATGGTTTAGAAATTACCTTGTGTTATAGTGTTTGGTTAGAAGTCCCAGTCGATTAAGAATTGGCTATTGGTTGAAGAATTAATCTGTGCCAATTCTGGCTGAAAAAGCTCTAGGCAAGCTAAACTGACTATGTCGTTATAGACTCATTGCCATCTTTTAAGTGTAGGAAGGAGTGATTCCAGATAGATTCTTGCTTCATCTAGTGTAATTTCAAGAGATTTTGCTGTGGTAGTTACGCTCATCTCAATCATTTCTTTTATTGTGATTTCAGGTTCAATAAACTCACCAGCTTCATAACAATCACAGCAATAATCATCACTTCGTGTTCCATCAGCTTCTGTGCCTTTATCCTCAACCGTTTGAATAGATAACGCACAGCTTTGACAAATAGGTTCAGTTGGCTTTTTAGAAGACAATTTTCATCATCTTTTACCTTCTTCCTAAGTGTTATAAGGACTTTTATTGAGGTAAAGCCATTTTTAATTTAAGAAGTATGTTTTTCGGAATTTAACCTTTTTAATGAAGAATTTATTAATCACTATTATTCTAACTGCATTTTTATTTCGAAGTCAATAGACTCTCTCGCTTTCTTATGAGCCCAAAAGAATCGAATGTTTATCCAGACGGCTAAAATGATTAGGATGAGAGCGTGCGTTATTTTTTCCATTAAAGACTCTGAACCGAATATCCAAGGTGCTGTAAAGTCAATTATTAACCAACAAGTTAGTAACAACGCAATAAAAAGATTATGACTTGAGAATGCTATTTTTTTCCTTTTAATTTCAGTGTAAATAATAACACTAAAAATAATTAGAGACCCCAACAAAGAGAGTAATCCAATCATTTTTGTTAAGAATATAAAGAAATCTTCATTCACATCTCTTGACTCCTATATAGTTTCCAATAATAAAATGAATAGAAAAACAGAATCATTGCTGTTAAAGTGTCCATAATTGAAGCTAAGAACGTTTCGTTTATAGCAATTAGCAAGTGATTCAAAGAATGAGCAAAAAAGACAAAAAAAAGTAGTGCTGACAGTAATGAGAGTGATTTGTTTTGGAGTCGCAATTTGAGGGCAAAATATAAGCCAGGACAGGCTGCAAAAATGGCTACAATAGAGGATAGTATACTAATTATTTCTGCTTCCATTAGTCTTTCCTCCTTCCAAATGAAAAGAATAAATGTGCGGCTTTTTCAACTATTTTCTGATTTGGAACTACGCTAACTAAAAAGTTACCGGCCTGGAATTTGACAGTTACTTGTGAAAAAGAGGCTTTATATCTATTATATGATTTTCCCTCTTGTGTTACGATGGTACGATCAATACCAATTAACCCTTGTTCTTCTAATTGACTGATTCTCCGATATACCGAGGAAATTGGAATATTTGTTTTTTCCACAATATCCATTGCAGATAAGGGCTGGGATGCCATTAAAGCTAGTATGTTTGCATCTTTATTGTCCGCTAAAGCTTTAAGTAATGCTTGTATTATTTCGGGATTCGTTATCATCATAACAAGTCATTCTCAGTGAGTGAGAATTGTGTTGTATTTTTTTAAATTCCTTTGAGGAACTCGAAAACGGTCTAGAAATCTTCCTATTTTCATTTTGCACCCAAAGTACGGAGGAACTAAGGTTCTACTTTTCTAATGTTCCTCCTCTTCTTTGGGAGTAAAAGAATGACTCGTTATGGAATTATTGGATTGTTCAGAAGTTATTTTACGCCAAGTAAAAATAGGAACGAGGATCAAATGCTTATCTTTGTGTAAAAACTCTTTGTTTTTCAGAATTTGATTATTATAAAGAACAATAAAAATAATGACTACAATCGGAGAGATTCAATTTTTTTTGAATACGATTTATTTGACTTCTTTATATGGAGGTTGCATAAGCAACCGTTCTTTTTTCAAACATAGAAAAGCAACTATTCATCAAAAGCTTTAAATCAAAATTTTGCCCCTTTCACATGATTTTTGAATTAATACTTACTAATTGAAACTGTGATTAGATTATGGTAATTGAACTTAGGATACAAATTCAACATAATTCCCCTCATCTTAATTTTTCAAAATCCTTCCCAGATAAGGATATTTATGGGTATTGCAATTCAAAATTCGATATATTAATGATACCAAGTGAGGTAAATGGGCAAAATTTGGAAAAAGCCAATAATATCTATCCTAATACACATGATTGGAAAATAACAACGATTGATAGCAATCCAGCAAAACTTTCGTATATTAGTATGAACTGTCTTTGTGATAAAACAATAAATTCACAGATTCAACAACAGGGAGGTATATCGATTTATCCGATCAGATATTCTAAAGGATGGAGCCATTATCAAATCGTTTGCTTAGATAATTCCATTTTATCTGCTGTAGTACAAGTTTTGCAAACCTATCCTAAAACTAAGATTATCTCAGTAAAGGAATTAGAATCTAATGGAATATTTCCCTCTCAAATGATATCTATTGCAGAATTTACTAGTGATTTGACAGAACATCAACTTTTAATATTAATCAGAGCTTTTGAACAAGGGTACTATGAAATTCCTCGCAGGATTAGAACCCAAGACCTTGCAGGAGAATTTAATGTTTCTAGATATGCTGTTGAAAAAACGCTTAGAAGAGCAGAAAACAGGTTACTCACATCTTTAATGCCCTATCTCCTTCTAAAGAAAAGCTTGGTTGAAAATTGAAACCCAGGATATTTTTGAATTATGCAATACTCAATCAATATCCTTATTCTATGATAGACGAAGCGTAAACTGAAGTAACGTCCAAGTAGATATTAATTTTTTACTCCATCAGACCTCACTCTCTTTAGGAAACCAGTGGATAACATTTATCACGATCTTATAATGTAGTTGCATATGCAACCAATCTTCTTTTCCCAACACACCACTGTTAATATTTAGCAACTGTACTAACAATACTAGGAGAGTTTTTTGCTTGGCTGTAATAATTATTGCATACCTTGCCCTATCGTTACGAATATTTTTGTTAGGCGCCGAAAGAATTTTCTTGAAACAGCTCGAAGAATATGATTCATTGATAATTAGTGCTATATTCTTCTTGACAGGTTCCTTATTCTTATTGCCTATTTTTTTGGTTATTCCTAAAGAAGCACTCCTCACAGGGTTAGAAGATTTAAAACTCGCTTTTATCAGTTCACTTATTTACATTTTTGGCTTTTTTGCATATGTAAAAGCATTATCAGAAGAGGATGCGTCATTAATAGCTCCTCTCTATAATTCATCTCTTCTATGGTTATTATTATTAGGTATAATATTTCTAGATGAGGATGTTGGGGTATTTCGAGCATTAGGAGGGATAACGATGTTCATTGGGGTTTTTTTCTTATATCCTGGAAAAATCACTGAAAAAATCCAAAAAATAAAAGCATCAAAAGCATCATTATTGATGATCGGTGGATCATTATTTTTAGCTCTAGGAAGAACAATTGATACATATGCTATAAGAACGATTGATTCACGAGTATATGCTTTTTCAATCCTTTTTTTTGCTGGAATGATTTTTTTACTTCTTTCAATCTATACCAAAAGATATAATGATGGCTTACTTGCTTTGAAAAATGACCTCAAAACTATTATATTCGCTGGTATAACAAATGGATGGGCTTATGTTATGCTTTTAATTGCCATTGCGGGATTAGAAGTAACTGTCGCAGAACCGGCATCTTTGCTCTCAGTTTTTGTAACTGCCTTTCTAGCTAAGTTAATTTTAAAAGAAGAAGTCAGAGAAAGATTACTCGGTATAGTATTAATGGCAATTGGGGCCATTCTGTTAATCATATGAAAAACTCTCCCCTCTCTTATAACAAAGCGTATGAGTATTATTTGCACAGCTGAAATGCCCATATCAATACTTTTTTATAAATACAATAGTATTACTCGTTCTTAAGAAGGTGTTTAAAAGTCAAATTTTGGGTTATTCCTCGCTCAATCGATCATCATTGAATTAACGGGAGTTGTAAGAAATTAACGTTAAACCTAATTTGGAATCAGAACCATTAGTAGTTAATGGGATTAAGATTCAAGAAAATCCAAGCCTTAATCTAAAGAGAGCAGAAATGGCGAAAGTAGAAGAGCAGATGATAGAGTACGAAGAGAGCAATCATTATAATAAAGGCCTGAAACTCGCCATCGACTCAATAGCCCGATTTCCAGAGAATCCTACAATAACTTATAGCTGGACGGCATTATTTTATGTTTTACTTGGGAAAAACAAAAAATCATTGCAAATTTTGGCAGAAGGCTTAACTAAAGGAGCCGTGTGGTCAACAACATTCTTGGAAGAAGGGTTTCAAGGGCTTAAAGACCACCCTCGATTTTTAGATATTCTAGAGTTATCCAGAAAAAGATTTAACCATGAAAAAGAAAAAATTCGCGCAGAATTGCTCGTACGAACGCCAAAGAGTTATACTACTTCAAAGAAATATCCATTACTACTCGTATTTCATGGAAGGTTCGACAGTAATGCTGCTAATGATATTCGCTGTAGAAATATCATTAAACAGAAAGACATTTTCTTGGCATTATTACAGTCTACTCAAATGCAAAGTCGAAATCATTTTGTATGGGATGATGAGAATAAAGCCTTAGAGGATTTAGAGCGAGCACTTCCTGTCCTTGTTGAACGGTACCCAATTGATGCTTCAAAAATAATTTTAGCTGGTGTTTCTCAAGGATCTGAAATGGCTTTAGTCGCTCTTTTTTCAAGTTTTGTAACAGCAACAAAATTTATTAGCGTGATCCCCTCGTTTGGCGGGTTCTCATATCAGCTTACTGAGGAGGATTCATTGCGAAGCAAAAAGGGAAGAGTCCGCGGCTGCTTTATAGTGGGGGAACGAGATCCAAGATTCAACAGAACCAAGTCTTTTTATGAACTCTTGAGGAAGAATGGAATAGAATGCAAACTTTTTTCTTTTCCTGAATTAGGTCATCAGATTCCAGACGATTTTGACCAAGTCTTAATAAAAGCGGTGGATTTTGTACTAAATGAGAAGCTTTGAGTTTTATAACCACATTATTTCATTAAAATATGATACTGTGAATTCCCCAGATAGGAATTTAACCTAATCTAAATATTATAGCGTTATTGGGGCATGCTTCAGCGCAACGAAAACATAAATAGCATTCTCCCTTTTTACTTTCTTTAGTTGCTTCTTGAGTTGGACAGATTTTTTCACAGACACCACAATCTGTACAGTTTTCCATGTGTTGAAGTTTTGTTCTAGTAAGGAAGGATGATCCTATCCCGAATGGACATAAAAACCTGCACCAAGGGCGATAAAGGAAAACGCTTGTAATACAAACGAGAATTAACGCAATAAAAGGGATTACTAGTGTACGTGAATCAGGTGACCGAAATATTGAAAATCCTAAAAGAGGATTGAATCCAGGTAGAATGATTAGGCTCCAAATGCTTGCAGATAAGAATAGAAGACCGAGAAAAATCCAACGAACTTTAACCGATAATCTTGTAGATACATCAATACGAAACTTGACTTCTTTCTGTGCTTTCAAATCAGACTTGAAATTGATTTTTGAGATCAACTCTTGTAAGGCACCTATTGGACATGCAAATCCACAAAAAATTCTCCCAACGATAACTGACGTTGTTAATAGAACACATACTATTATTATCGCTGGAAGAAGATAATCGAAATTGGTTCTTAATCCAATAGCAGTAAGAGATTGTTGGATAGGCATTACAGCATTCGGTATTCCTCCTAACCAAATTCCTCCAAAAATAATTGTGATTAGAAGAATTGAAATCCTCATTTTTTTGCTCATCATTTGGGTATCTAATAATAGAAGACAAAATACAAAAGTTATCAACCAAAAAATGATCATTGGGATCCCAAAAGAGTAATCAAAGGGAAGAGTTTGATCTTGAAAAAGCATAAATTAAATCACTTTCTATCAAATTTAAATTGAAAATGAATGGCAAAAGAGGAGCGATTTCTCTTTTACCTAAATAAAATTTTATGTTACCACACTAGCTTCTGCTGGTTTTAATGGCTCTTCTTCAGATAGGTTAACGATGCGGTGCCAAAGTTTTGGATAGGCAAATATTACTAGCAATAAAAGACTGAGAATTGGTGCTGGGAGGAATAGTGAAAAACTACCGAAAGAACTCAATTCGTTAATTGATGAGACAATTCCAAGGGGTAAACCTGCTATTGCTTCTACAATACCAGCACCCATTCCAAGAATTCGAATGTTCTCGCTAGGACGAAGTATGAGTCCAATTGTGGTTAAGCCCCAAAGAGCAGCGCCAACCCAGTTTAATCTTTCTAAAGCAACAAAGATTGGCCATGTAAAATGCGTTTCATTTTGGTATAAAACAGAAAGAATTGTCATTCGATTCGTAGCTGCCACACCATTCAAAAATGACATAACATACGCTATTCCTGAAAGTAGTCCCAATAAAGTACGACTCCATGTTATTTCTCCTACATAGATTAATAATACAAAGTAAATAATTAGGTTAGGCACAAACACAATTCCCCATGCGGGGGGTAATCCTGTTGCCATTGCAGGTATCATAGGCCAGAAACTTGCTACTAATGCGATAACGTTTGCTATTACGGCTGATGGAAATGCCCATCTGGAATTGGTGACAAAACCATAAGCACATAAAAAATAAAGAACCCCTGCTATCATACCAAGATCAGAAACGATAGGTAGGATTAGTCCCACCATGAGTTGACACCCAGGTGCCATTGCTTCTGCCTCGGCTGCCATCATACGAAGATAACCTAAACCAGGAATTCCTAATATATTGGTAAAAAGTAGGAATGTACCCACTGTTCCAAATATACCCCCCACTAAAGTAAGTATTGTTCCTATAAGGTTTTTATTTTCCATCGCAATAACTCCAAACATATTCTTGGGTTTTTTCTAATTGGTGAGTATTGTTTTCTGATGTTTATCCTTTATTTTATGTAAAAACTTGTTAAATAAACTGTCACTGGAAAAGGATTAAAATCACCACTTATTGTGGTGTATTAATAATTTTCACTCATTTATTCACAACAAAAAGTTGTAATTCGTTATATGCTTCAATTTTAGATGTTTAAGGTGAAAAGAAATTAGCGAAGCTAAGAAAATTACGCCTGATGAGCTGGAGATGTTTGGGTTATCAAATTACGAATCCCGTGCTTATCTTACACTATTATCCGCAGGAATTGGTACTGCAAAAGAAGTCTCAAATGGCTCCAAAATTCCATTTGGTAGAGTTTATGACGTCCTAAGCTCATTAGAGAATAAAGGTCTTGTTGATAAACAAGAGTCAAGACCAAGAAAATTTATTGCAAAAGAACCCAAAGTAGCTCTTAATAACCTACTCGCAATGAAGAAAGCAGAGGTTAGCTCTTTAACAAAAAAAGCTATTTCAATCGAAGAAAAATTAAGTAGTTTACACAAAGTAATGCCAGAAGGAAGTTTATTTTGGAGTGTTGCTCTAGGAGAAAGTGCAATTGATCAGTATATTAAAAAAGTAAGCGAATCTGAGAAAGAGATTCAAATCATCATCAATATCAGAGTGGCAGCACGATTTCCTCGAAAAGAAGTTATTAAAGATTTAATCAAAACTTTAACACTATTAAGCATGAATGGTGTTTCGGTTAAAGTCTTATTAGCTGGTGTAGCACCAAAGACTCTAGAAGAACAGTATCTAACCTCAATCATCCCTTTTTTTGATGTTTTAGAAAAAGCGGAAGTAAGACATATCCAGATCTCTACTAGTGCATTTGACATAATCGATAAAGAAAAAGTTATCATGAAGATTATGAATCCGGTAAAACCTGATGAGTTTTTTGCATTGATATTCATCTGGCAAAAGAAGTTAGCAATGGAACTAAAAGAGAAATTTCAAGAACTATGGACGAATGCTACTGATTTAAAATTTGAAATTGCTTAGTATCAAGAGTTTTGATAATATGGGATTATTTATGCGTAGAAGCTATATTTTTGGAGCAGAAGATCTCTCACATAATAAAATAAAACAGTTACTCAAAAAAGGTAAGAAGATCGATATTAGAGTCTTTGGATTTCTTCGTGTGGCAAAAGATGTCAATATAGAAGATTTAGATACTGTTGTAAACACCTGTCGAGTTTATGGAGTGATTTCTGCTCCTCCTCATTTAAAAAAGATCCTCCGTGCAAAAAAACCTTTTTCTAATTCTAAACATGAGAATCAAAGTTCTCAGGATGAAGATGTTGATTAGTAAATATCTATAACAAACTGAAATCCTTTGATTGGTAGATTTAAGATATCGGCATTATCGTTAAATCCTAAGCCATTTCGATTTTGGAGGGCTGCCAAAATACGTGTCCACAGTTGGCACATTGGGCGAACTTCAACTCGATGTGAGTTTTTTGTCCACCAGTTTCCGTCCACAAGCCAGTTTTTGAGTCCATCTTTGGTAAAATAATAGAGTTTGAACCACAGGAACCACAAAATTTGGGTGGAAATGGAAATGGTGCTTTTGTTGGTGATCTTTCCTCTGGCCCAGTGGGAGTGACTTTGATATCTGTAACTGATTCTTTTGGTATTTCCCCTCTTATCGCACCATCACGCATTTCTAAAACTCTATCACCAATTCCCGCAACTTTAGGATCATGTGTAACAAGAATCATGGTGTAATCTTCTAATTTCTTTAAATGAAGGAATAAGTCACACAGCATCTGAGAATTCTTATAATCCAATTCACCTGTAGGTTCATCTGCTAAAATTAATTTAGGTTTATTGGCGAAGGCAGCAGCAACAGCAACCCTCTGTCTTTCACCTCCTGAAAGAGCATCTGGGCGATGAGTCGCTCTGTCAGATAGCCCAACATTCTCTAATAATTCCATGGCTCGTTCTTTTCGGACTTTTTTAGAAACACCAGCAAAAATCAATGGTAACTCAACATTTTCTTGAGCGGTGTGAATAGGGGATAGATTATGCAATTGAAAAATAAAGCCAACTGTTTTGCGACGGAAGTCAGTATGTGTAGCTGAGCTGAAAAAACGAGTCATCGTATCTGGTGCTGTCAGGAAGTAGTCTCCAACTCTTGCAAAACCCGATGTAGGAGTATCGATACCTCCAAGAATATTTAGTAATGTAGTTTTACCCGATCCAGATGGACCCATAATGGAAACAATCTCATTCTTATTCACGTCTAAATTTAAATTCCTTAATGCAAGGATTGGTATTTCAGTTGCCGACATGTATTGTTTTGTTAGATCTGTTGCTTCAATATAGCTTTCCACTTTCATCCTACCACATTTATGTATAATCTTCATATCGGATTTGTTTTGAAATAGGGGTCATCAATACCCATATACCTACAAGAATAGCCATTATAATAATACCACTTATCATCAAAAATAACAGAACCCACATTCCTAGAGGAATGATTACATCAACAGGGATAAGAGAGGCACCTTCAATAATGGTATTAAGGATAAAACCTTGAAAACCAAGTACCATAATTGTTCCAGTAATAATACCAACTATAATCCCAAGAGTCCCAATACTGGCGGTTTCAATTACTAACCCCTGCAATAGCTGTGTATTACTCATTCCTTTACTTCTCCAAGTTCCAAATTCCCGAGTACGTTCGCGAACCCTAATAATCATTAAAAATGCAAGTGCAAAGATAGCAATAAAGGTTAATAGTACTGCTTGAGTCTCCAAGATTCTGACTAGAAATACAAAGATATCAAAAGATGGTTGTTTTTCTTCAAGGGTTCTAACCTCAATTTTTGCATTAAAATTTGCATCTGGATCAGTTTCACTTACAAAATCATACAAACTTCTCACAGATTCAGCTGATAGTTGATTTAACTTGAGAATAAACCTTCCAGCTGTCACAGTAGGATTTAATTGCTTGTTAATGATTACTAAATGAGTTCCCCCAATTATTATACCAGTACCCCCGAGAGCTTTGAATGAACCAGCAATTTTATATTCTGTAGAGTTTATTGTTAATGTATCATCAGGATTTAATCCTAAATCTTTAATAGTAGAAGATGAAACCAGAATTGAAGATTCATCAAGAGATAAGAGATCTTTTTGATTTAGTCGCCAAAATGGGGATATATTTGCTGAAGACGCGAACTCTGATGAATTCATATATACGATAGTCAGAATATTTTCATACTCGATGTGTATCAGTGAAGCAGCAGCCACTTCAGGTCTTTGTTTTAAGCTATCTAACTTTAAACTTGAATTACTATAAACATCTATTCTAACGTCTCCTCCACGATTAAAATCCCCTAGCTTGGTGTTATATGTTTCCAGAGATGCTGAAAGAATTAGGGGAAAGATGATAAATGTTAACGCAAGTGCCATCACAAAAGCTATTCGTGAAATACGGTACAGCTTTGAAAAAATCATCCGTTCAGTTAATCCTTTTAATCCTGGAAACAATTTTGAATAAAAGTTTGCTATTGATGATAAAATCAATGGTTGTCGGGTTAGAAATGAAGATAATCCATAGGATATCAAAAAAGGTGAAAAAGGGGCAATATACAAAGCGTAACTCCCCATAAAAGAAAACATGATGAAAAAGATGGTTGGAACTTGGAGAATTGAGGCTAAATAAAGCATTAGCACAGTTGCTATTGGATAAAGGCCAAGTAATAGGAATATCAGATCTCGTCTGCCCCTTGTTCTTGTTGTTTCTCCTTCTTCAAATCGATACTGGTGCATTAATTCATATGGGGATAAGCGGACATAAAAATGAGGGAGTCTCATTATGAAAAATCCAACAGCCATGCCTATTAAAACAGACCATCCTAGCAATACAATATTATCAAAATAAAAATTGACAGCTATTGCATGTAAAGGCTCTTGGGGAATATTTACTGGAAGATAACGTGCTAGAATTAATCCAAAGACAGGGGTTAACAAAAATGTAATAATTCCGTTAATTAATCCTAAAATCACACCCTCAGTAAGATATGAACGTTGAATTGTCCTAGCATCAATTCCCCGTGTTAAAAATAGTCCATATTGAATTCGACGTGACTCCAAGTTGAGATCGGAGGATAGTCTTGAGATATAAAATGCCAGAAAGAAAAAGGGGAGTAGAAAAATCAGAGTTATGACTAAAAATATTAAGATAAAGAATTGTGCTCCAAGTAATTGGCTTGAAATAGGGGAATAAAACCAATAATCGCGATATTTCAAGTTAAGACGATTAACTATTGAGTCCAGCTTGTTAGCTGTTCCCTGAATGTCTTTATAGTTGATTATGCTAGATATTACCTTAATATTCAATTGGACATTAAAATACTCAAAACTAGTCATATTAGGAATCAAAGTGATAAATACAAAAATCTGTGGGCTTTCTTGCATCCATGGCCCTATTCTATCTTCAAACACAGTATCTGTAACGTTAAAGGCAACCCATCCAAGAATATCAAGTGTATAATTTCTATCATAATTTTTAATAAATACTGAGTCGTTTTCTATTCTTGGGGAAGTTGAAAATCCTACTACAGGGATGTGAGCTGTTGAGTAATTATAATCTGAAAAATTACCCTTTCCTTCGATAATTCTTGAATTGGGAGATTCTAAAATAAAAGTCCAATCACGTTCTCTAATACCTAATATATTGAAATCTAAATTTGAAGTATAGTCGGAAACATATGTAGATGCTAGAGGAGTAACAGATTGAATCTCAGGCTCACTCTCAATATTGTTCCAAGTATCAGTGTCGTTTGCAATATTTCTTTGATTCATTTGCTCATCATGGTAATAGTAAGCACTACCAATGATCTCATACCCTTCAGTTACAGTGCTTTGGATAATTTCATCTTGAGCAATATTTATATTGAAATTCAATGCATTAAAAAGAAGTAATGATAGAAAAATACCGATTGCTAACGACACTCCACTTCTACGATTACGAACGATATTTTTTAGTGCCAATCTTAGAAACAACAAGCTAATTTCCTTCTAATACAGGGATAAATTAGAATTTTCGTGTCTTATAAGGTTTTCAATCTCAGATCATATTATAGAGTTTAGAATTTCCAAAAAGCAAGATAAAATAACTTCCCTCTCTATATAATCCATCGAACTGTGACAAGAAAACGTTCTTAATAGTCCTTCCGTCGTTGCTTCGATTATGTTTCACGAACTAGTCAACAATTTTTGGTTGATCTTTTGAAGAAAATCAATTTATTCGCATATCTACTCCTCATATAGAAAAACAAACCACGGTAGAAGTGTATAAACGCCAAGATTTATTATATAAACTCTACTTCTGTGGTGCATAGTTAGAATATACCTTTTTTTATAATAGAAGATAGTTGCTAATAGTTTCT
>JBHLKC010000052.1:0-16164 GCA_048887065.1 Candidatus Hodarchaeota archaeon | reverse complement strand
GAAGTCATTGGTGAGAATCATACATTCCTCAGTATGCTTCGTGAAGTCTTGAAAGATCAATCAGGGGTTTTATTTGCTGCTTATCGATCACCTCATCCTCTTCTTGAAAACCCAATTTTTTATCTAAGAACTTCTGGAATTGATCCAGTTGACGCTCTTCAGAAAGCGGCGGACACTATTATCCAAAAATGTGACGATTTAGCTGAAATTTTTAAGCATAAGCTTCAAAATTCTTAATGAAACAATGAATTTGTTGATTTGGGGTGTATTTTGCACCAATTTAAAGACAATCTTAATATTATTACCAAAAAAAATAGTAACCAGCAAAATTTGATGGCTTTTATCCAAGATAAAGGTAATGCAAAGCTTGGAGATTCACTAGTTAATTTTATCTACTCAATAGCAAAGACCATTGTTTTAGGAAAACCAACAGGAATGAAGGTTTCAGATTCTATTCTTTCTGAAGCTTATAAAACTTCATTATGGTACAAGAACAATTTATTAAGAGTATCAGGAAAGAAATCGCGAATAGCTGATTCAGTTGAAGCACTTATCCTGTTCTTCTGGATTGAAAAGGATTCTAACCTTGAAATTCTAATCGACCCGCTAATTTCACAACTAGATCCGACTCAATTACAGCACCCCAGAGAAGAGCATATATCAGCAGTTAATTCATTTCGAAATCTACTTGATTATCTTTTTCAGATTTATTCTAATTCCTTCTGATCTTTGTTATGCTGATTCAACCTATTTTAAAACTCTATTTCCATTCCATGAGTTCAGAAGCGTTATTTCTACCAGAAAAGTGGAAATTTGATCTCTAAGAATAAATAATTAGAGATCATTTTAAAAGAGAATAGAGTGGTTTTTATCAATGAGGAAGAATTCAGACTGATATAAATATCACGAAAGATTATAGATACTCACTTCGAGCTGTAACTATATCACCACGAGCAGTGAGAACTTTTCTTATAGCTGCTTTAAAGTCATCAAAAGACACAATAGTTCGCTTCTCACGAATGGCATACATACCGGCCTCTTGTGTTATAGCACGAATATCAGCACCAGATGCATGTGTGGTTTCATTTGCTAAATATGAGAAATCAACATTGTCATCAATATTCATTAAATGGGAATGAATTTTGAAAATTTCTAATCTTTCATCTCGATTCGGTAAGGAAAATTCAATATGACGATCAAAACGACCTGGTCGTAATAGAGCTGGGTCTAATATATCGACCCGATTTGTAGCGCCAATGATTTTTACATCCCCTCGAGGTGAAAAACCATCTAATTCGCTAAGTAATTGCATCAGAGTACGCTGGACTTCTCTATCCCCACTTGTTGCAATATCTAACCTTTTACTCCCAATGGCATCTAATTCATCAATGAAAAGAATACTTGGCGAATTCTCTCTAGCAAACGCAAAAACTTCACGAACAAGTCGAGCTCCTTCTCCAATATATTTCTGTACCAATTCTGAACCGATTACTCGAATAAATGTGGCCTTAGTTTCGTGTGCTACAGCTTTAACCATTAAGGTTTTTCCAGATCCAGGGGGCCCATGAAGTAACACCCCTTTTGGAGGTTCAATTCCAACTTTTTCAAATAATTCGGGTTGTAAGAGAGGTAATTCAACTGTTTCCCTAAGTTCTTGAAGCTGATCTTTCAAACCACCAATATCAGTATATGTTTCAATGGGTTTTGTTTCAATTTCCATGCCACGTACCAATGGATCACGACTTTGAGGTAATACCTCAAGTATAGCAAAGTTACGTTGATGTAGCGCAACCCTAGCCCCAGGGGTTAATAGATCCATACTAATAGAAGAATCGATAACAACAACGAAGGAAGGACCTGTTGAACTTTTAACAATAGCTTTGCCATTTTCTAATACTTCTTGTATCGTACCGGTGAACAAAGGTGGCTGGCGTAGCTTTTGTAATTCAAGTTTGAGATTATCTCTTTCTTCTTCTAATTTGTTTCTTTGCACTTCGAGTAACTGTCGTTCAGTTTCTAACGCACGAATTCGACGTTCCATAGTGCGAGTATAACTATCAGCAAAATCATCATAGGATCCTTTTTTATTCTCTACTGTGTCTGGCATGGAATTCCCTAACTCATTTAAAGTCTTTTTTTCATATGATAACGGATTTAGGAAAATTGCCCTTTTGATCTTGAACATAGATTAAATTATTGGATTGGTGAATAGATTGGCTGGGAAAATTGGGCATTTCTCTGTCATGCTCTCTTAGCAAATCATCATTTATTTTTCTTTTTATACGCACACATGTAATGAGAAATAGATGTTGGAGTATAATAGATCTTATTAACCGAATTTCTCTGAACAAACCCAGAAATACCGAAGGGCACTTTTAGGGGAGTAAAAAGTGAAATGGAATTCTACTCCTTACTCTTGTTGTTTAATGATTGAATAATATTAATCCTACCAAATATAATGACAGAGTCCCCATTCACTCTCCTTACATTATGCTACTTATCTTCTTGGACTCACACATGGTCTATAATAGGCATTTAATGCCTCTTTTCAAACCAAGATCCCTTTATTTTCTTTCTATTTGTATAATCATAAATTAAAACCGCTTTATGTACAAACAAACTTTGGATTAATGATACTGGATAAAACTTTTCAAAAAAATCCTTCATTCTTTGGGATGAAGAAAGATTTCTAAAATCAAAATCTTAAAACGATTGAGAAGTAAATTCTAAAATGACGAGGAAGATTCTAAAGTGAGTAAAATACAACCATGTGAGATGTGTGGGGTCGAAGCTCCAGTCACCCTTGTTGAAATCGATCATGTAGAATTGTATGCTTGTCCTAAATGCTCGAGATTTGGAAAATCGGTTGTTAAGAAAAGACCCCAAAAGAAAATCAAAAAATACACTCTTACCTCACGTCCTTCTACAAAACCTCAACCAAGAAGTTCTAGTCCTCCAAAAAAGGACTTCCTACACGATAAAATTTTGATGGATGGTTATGGTCAGATAATTCAAGATGCTAGACGTGAACAGGGGTTGGGTCGGGCAGAGTTTGCACGAATGATTAAAGAAAAAGAGACCTTACTTGCCAGAATTGAAGCGGAAAAAGTGTTGCCAACCGACCGAGTTGTAGCCAAAATTGAACGTGAGTTGAATATTGAATTAAAAACAGAAATGAGCGATGAGGGATCAGTTATTGAGGATTTTATACCAAGATCTACTACAATCGGTTCGATTGCGAAAATTAAAAGAAAGAAAAAGTAATAACAATAAAATATGGGTAAAATAGACTTCCTAGGAAAACACGGTTCATCTGTCTGTGTTTCAGCTTCTTTGTAAAGAAAATCAGATTTTTTATACTACACGGTAAACTTTAACAACGTGGCACAAAGACGAAATAGATGAGTATTTAGGGGTTTTAACCTATTCTTGTCCCTTTAATCAAGAAATTAGTATATATGAGAAGATTAATTTGGTTATGCTTGATCCTCTAGCAAATGCAATGTCGACTATTGCAAATGCTGAAATTCTTGGGTATAAAGAAGTTACCATTAAACCTGCAAGTCGGATCATCGCTAATGTCCTTCGAGTAATACAGAAGTATGGAGCTATTGGCGAATTTGAAGTAATGGAAGATCTTTGGATTATTTCTGTCCAGCTTTTAGGTAGGATATCCAAAATTGGTGTGATCAAACCCCGATATCCTGTAAAAGTCAAAGATTATGTTGAATGGGAAAAAAGGTTTCTTCCCGCTAGAGATATGGGAGTTTTAGTAGTTTCTACCTCTGAAGGGGTAATATCTCACCATGAGGCAAAGGAACGAAACCTTGGAGGGCGTTTACTTGTGTATGCTTATTGAGTTTCAAAAGAGGTGGCAATTGTGAAACATTATGCAATTGAAAGGATCGTTGAAGTGCCCGAAGAAGTCACCGCAACCTTGATTCCTATTCGTAATGGACGAAAAGTCCAAATTAAAGGACCAAAAGGTGAGCTTATCCGATCATTTGAACGTTTAAGGATAATCTTAACGTTTGAAGACAAAAAATTTATTATTCAAAGTTATTTTGGGAATAAAGCTGAAGCTGCAATGGTAGGCACAATTGCAGGACATATAAATAATATGATAAAAGGGGTGACTGAAGGATTCACATATAAAGTACAAGTAATAACATCTCACTTCCCAGCTACGGTAGAAATACAAAAAGATACAATTTTGGTAAAAAATCTTTATGGAAGACGTGACCCCATACGAATTCCCTTTAATAAGGACGCAGTTAACATTTCTATTCAGGGAGATATGGTAATTTTAACTGGAATTGACATTGAAATAGTTTCTCAAACTGCTGCACGTTTAGCAGAAGCCACTCGTCTACGAGGGCGTCGAAGTAAAGATCCAACGATCTTCCAAGATGGCTTATATGTTGTCTCTCCTTAGTCAAAAAGGTTTAAAAAAAAAATTATGCAATTAATTATAAATCAAAGAAAAAACATAGAGATGATATTAATTCACCACAACTAATCGAGCAGACGTCTGTTGGGCCTGTAGCTTAGCCCGGTTAAAGCGTCCGGCTCATATAGCAATTAGCTTGAGAAACCGGATGATCGTGGGTTCAAATCCCCCCAGGCCCAATTACTCTTAAAAGAGGTCATTGCCTAGCTAGATATTTCGGTTCATTTCGATAAAGGATAAAATTCAAATAATTTTCACATAAAATCAATAAGAAGGCACCATAGCTCAGTTAAGGATATAATTTCATATTCCTCCTCTGAATAGGTAGAGCGTCCGGCTGTTATCGATCTTTCTAGACAAGAAAGAGGATAGAAACCGGGTGGTCGCAGGTTCAAGTGTCAAAAACATGAAGTTCTTGATTGAAATTCCTGCTGGTGCCGTTCTCATAACTATTCTTATAAAGAGACATATATTACTTATTCCTTTAGAGTTAATTAATATCGCATATTTTCTTAACCCAGAGTTGTAAAGTGTTTTAAAACTGGTTGGATAATGTTAAAGGGAACTCCTGAAGTTGCAATAAGACTACTGACTAAAATCATATTAATTTGATCTTGTTCCTCCACTTCTAATTTCTTTTCTGCTAGAAGAACGTTAATAAACTGTGAAACTAACATTGGGAATTCAGGATCATTAATGGGGACTTTTTTCAATACTATCTTTACATTATGGATAAAAGAAATTCCTAAATCAATGAATATATTCGTCAGAGGAACATCAAAAAAATCGAAGTTAAAAATGAGTTCTTCCACCTCTGATGGAAAAGGTTCAATATCAGATGTGAATATTGCTTCCTTAGCGATCATTTCTAAATGAGTAGCTAATTTTATTTGAATGAAGAGATTGTCACTTCGAACAATCTTCTTTGTTGTCAATCTAATAGCATGGTAATATTCATTATCACATTCATCTCCTAAGTAATTGAGTGTTTGAAGAAGTGTCAGAATCGTACGCCCAAAAAGATTAATCAACTTCTGATGACCAAGAACAGCTGCTTCTCTGAAATCCTTTGATAAGATCATTATAGATAATTGGAGTAAATCTTGGAAAAGATGACCATAATGTAAGTTTTCATCCTGAACCATTTCACTAAGACTTTCCTCAAGTTCCGAAATATCTTCACTGCTGATATCATATTGCTTCATAACAGATGAAAGTTCGTCAATATTTCTTTGTTGGATACCAGCAGGATATTCTTTCATGTGTACATATGCAGCTTTTAAAATAGGAGTCATTGCAAGAGTCTTTCTCTCACTGTCTCGAATTTCCTCATAAATCTCTTCTACTAATTCTGTAGCTTTTGAAAGATGATAAAACACAAAATCTTCACCTAAGAGATATTCTAGTGCCAAGTTGAAGACTGTACCAAACCATTTCTTATGGAAACTCTTTGAAAAAGAGAAACTTGTTAGAAAAATGTTCTCAATATGCCACATTTCACGAGTAATTAATGATGGATTTATATAATAGTCGTTAAAGATAAAGTGTTTTAGCTTACGGGAGGATTCATAGTCTTTAGCATCTGTTTCTAAGACCATCATTGGAAGCCATACAGGAATAAGCGAAATGGTATAGTTAAAGGCTTTAGCAAATTTATCAAGGTCTTTAATACTTATTTTCCCTTTTTCAAAAGGAGTTTCAAACTCTGGGTTAATAACACCTTCAGGTTTATCAAGGTTCAGCTCCAAGCTGTAAAAACGTATTAATAAATCCACCATTCCTCTTTTAATCATTTCAACATTAACATAAATATCCTTTAAGGTAAACAAAGCAACCTGCGAAATTAGTTTGAGAAATGCGATCAATTCTTCTTGATCAAAGATATCAGGTGGTACTATTGAGGCTAACTCTGTGAAAAAATCCAAGCTAAAAACTAGAGAGTCCCTTAGTATAACTTCCAAGCCCCGCTGACGCTGGACAGAATGTAGGATCTCATGGAGGACTAATCCAGTTAAACCATTCTGGTGAGCTTTATTTAATAATTGAGATTCTTTTTCTAACCGTATAAATACAAATTCTCTGTTGTTATAGCCATAAGAAAAAGAAGTTTGAAAAGGATCTTCAAAGAATTTTCTGAGTCCATTTATTTCTTCATGAGGAAGATCAATCTTAGAGAGAAATTTGATTACTTCAGGAATATTTTTGATATCAGAAAAAACGATAGTTAGATCAGAAATATGCTCGCAGAAAGAATGAATCATAGGAGAGTTTAGAATTTCCTCTAAATCACTTTCGATTTCCTTAAAAAAATCGAGTAGGATGATTTTTGGAGATAGGATTAGGTTTTCCATTTAATCTGCTTCCAAAAAAAACCATATTTATCTCAAACTAACGCCAGCTAATAAATATAACTGAAAATCTATCGAAGATCCAAATCCTAATTAAACTGTTTCGAATTGATAAAAATAAAATTCTCTCCGTTTCCAATATTTTTTCTCATCAAAGTATTGGCAATTTAAAGGTCATTTCAAGATTGTACGTCCTAGTATGATTTTTCATTACCCTCATTTGCTTATATAGAAAATGTATGAATAAAAGAAAAGGAGAAGAAAATACTAAATCCCAAGGAAACCACGAAGGGCTGGATTCATTTCAGCAACTCTCTCTTTACTCATCAGTTCGAAATATTGTCGCATAATACTTACTGATAGAAGTATACCCATACCAGATCCTATTGCTCCAAGAAAATCAGCGAAAGCAGCTAAAGAACCAATGAATAATCCACCAATAACAGCAATTGTTGGGATATACATTTCTAAGCGACGTTCAACAATTTTTTTGTTTCTCCTCCATCCTGGCATCTGCATTCCTGATTGTAGAAATTGTCTAGCAACATCACGAGGACCCATTCCAGCTGTTTCTAACCACATTACTGAAAAAATGACAGAAAGAACAATGAGAATTGCAGCATAGATAAAAGCCCTAACTATAGACGCAAGGGGATCAGCAGGATTAATAACTCCTAAATCTCCTATAAGAGACCTTGGCGGAGTTAGAAAATAAACAAGTCCTGATTTGGGAATATATTGTTTAGATATGTCGTCAAACTCAAATGTGCCCAGAATGCTTGCCAGTAAATTCCCTGTATTTTTACCAGTAGCATTCCAGACAAGTTGTGCAATGAAATAAATATCTGCAAATACGGCAGATGTTAGGATTACAGGAATATTGGAGACATACAATAGCTTGATTGGATATGTAGAACGAATTCCTTTGTATTGGGCATAAGAGATGGGAATTTCAATACGCATTGATTCGAAATAAATTACTATAATAAACACAATAATTGTGGCGATTACCGAAAGAAGAGACAAATTAGGCAGGTTTATACCATTTGAAGGATCATAGCGGAGAAATAAGGCTTGAATTGCTTCTATTATACCTCGGCTTCCTATCCAAGCAATCATTGCAAATATAATACCACGATTTGACAGTACCTCATTTGGTCCTTCTAAAAAACTCTGCACTGAAAATAACCCTGTAAAGATTTGAAGTCCCACACCTCCAGCGATGAACAGAGAGATTCCTGATCCTAAACCCCACCCTTTCTGAACCATTTCATCTATAAGAATAATAATTATACCTGCTGCAAGTAATTGTGCAATTATTGCAACCTGCCCAGTAAGCTGAAGCTCCTCTGGGCTTCCGTATGTCCCTCCTATAAGGAAAGCTATAGCCTCTATAATGGTCATGATAACCGACATTACTTTTTGAGCACCAGTATAGAGAGATCTCTCTTCTGGGTCTGCCATGTTCACATTAATGATTTTAGATCCAACCAAGATCTGCATAATTAGCCCTGCAGTTACTATAGGCCCGATACCTAATTCTGCTAATGAACCCTGAGTAGAGGCTGTGATTGTCCTCATAAACGCGAATGGATCCCCCTCTGGCAATATAGCGCCTACTATTGGAGTCGACGCCATCACAAAATAGATTATCAGAGCAGCAAAGGTCCAACCCAATTTCTGGTTGAAATGAACTTCCTTAGTTGGTTTTACCACTTCTGGAGTTATTGACATAAATGGACGAACGGCTTGGAGAAATCTAGACGTCATTTAGCGAACCTCTCTTTCAAATTACGCGTGACCTTTTTTTAAGGACATTGATCTATTATATAACAGGATCTTGGGGAGATTTACAATCTCTATACCCTCAATTGCAAGGAGTTTAAGCTATCAATTTATTTGTTTTCATATATGTATTACCTCTTTAAAAAAATCAAAGGACTTGAATAGAGATAGAATTGAGAAGAATTCTATAGAGACTTTAAAAAGACAATAGATCAATTTTATTTTTTGTTTAAAGATAGATTAGCATTCTGAATCTATTATTGAAGAAAAAAAATGTAGAAAAATTAAATAAAACATAACTAAAAAAAAATAAACTGTAAAAACTGATTTCTATCCATCCTCTTAAATTAATTAGAATTTAATGTTCAATTCAAGAGGATAGAGGCTTTAAACCATGATTTTTCGGTTAGAAAAGGAAGAAAAGAATATTCTTTATAGTAGTTAATCTTTGGAAAATAGGACAAAATATTTTATGCTGTAAAAAACGAGACCGTGTCAGCTATAACCCGCAATTTCAGATATGTAACCTGATCATTAACAACTTAATATTTCCTAACAGTGTTTTCAGTACTGATGGAGATATTTCAGGAGTATTAATAAATGAAAAAGACACTAAGAGCCATATTGAATTTTCTTTTGATAACCTTAGCGGTTTCTGCAATATTATTTGCTTTGAATCCAAATATACATCTAACTTTATCAGATAATAGTGAGAATCTTACACAACTCAATATAGATCAAATAAATCTTGATGAATTAAATTATTTTGATATTAATGAATTTACAAACACAAGTCATTCAATAAATGTAAGTCGCGTGATTGTAGCAAATCAATATGGCTATACTACTTCTCGAACTGAGATCCGTCTTTTCAATAATGCCTCCAAGTCAATAAATGCATTTAATTACACAATTCCAACCAATGAATATTATGACACAAAATATTTTCACATCTATACTGTAAATGATACACCCATGGAACCCACAGAGTGGTACAAGGTAGAAGAAAACAATAAAACAACAGTTTTCGTTGTAAAGTTTCCATCAGTTGAAGTAGATAACTCAGGTACCATAATTATTCAAATGGATCATCCAAATGCAATAACATTTGATGAAGATGCTGAACTTATCGATACAACATTTCCATATCAATTCAATCTCAGTTTTTTGCCACTAGTTTCATTCCCAATCACACACTATGATTTGAAATGGTTAATAGGAAAAAACCCCCTTGGGGAAGAAAATATTAAAGCTAACCTTGATAATGAATCGATTCAGCCAACCACCGAAGCTTTCGTTGGGGATTACCTTCAAGAAGCAGGAGAAATTATATTTGAAAATATTACTCAATTAACCACCATTAATCGCAGTCTGTTAAACAGCTCAGATAATGGAAATTATAATTTAACTAATCTAGCAAACCTAGATTTCATCCCTGCCTATTCTCCTAACATTGCTTCCAACCTCACTTCTTTTCTTTCATTCGATTACTATCAGGATGGAGGGACAAAAATTGAATTCTCTTCTCTAAAGACCGAGGTTACTGTTTCTGAATGGGGCAAAGTTACCACCAAGCATCAAATTTCTATTCGAAATATTGGGATCAAATCAGGAACTACTCGCTCATCAGCCTTGGGAGGACCTACATTTCAAGAAATTGGATTTTATTTACCAAAAACGGTAAGTAAAATTGGTATGCATGATGATTATGGTAATATCACTCAAACCGTTACTCTAGATCCCACAAACCAGAAAAATCTCATAGCATTTGAACCTAGAATTCAAATAGAACAGGGAGCTCAATACAATATATATCTAACATATCAAGAAAAAACTTCCGATTTAATAAAAGTTATAGGAAGTGGAAAACTTCAATTACAAATTCCATTATCAATGGATTTTAATTGGACTGTTCGTCAATTTGAGTTCAGTCTCTTTTTACCATTTGGTTCTAAGTTCAACCCAAATGCAATCGTAAATGCTGCAGAGCTAAGTATGAAGCGGGATTCAGATTATAACTCGTCATTTTCACAACAACAGCTCTTGGGATTGTTTAAGAAACCTGGAACTCAAATTATTTTTAAAGATCTGACTCCTTTAAGTAATTTATACGTAAATTTAGATTTTGGTGTTACTCCCTTCTATCCAATATTCATTCCATTCTCCATAAGTATTTTCTTTCTTACTTTAGGGTTAATTTACACAATTATCAGGAATATTTCATTTGGTTTCAGACCTAAACAAATTTCAATAGAGGAAATACCAATAGATTTAATTAGACGCTTTGTTAAAGCATACGAAGAAAAAACTGCCATTCGTGAACAAATTTTAAGACTAGATAATAGAAGAAAAGCAAAGAAGATCAATGCACGTGAATACGAAAAAACTAGGATAATTTTAAACAATCGACAACAACAAACTGATCGAGCAATTGTGAATGTTTCAAAAAAATTAGCGGATGAAGGGCAACGATATAGAATTTCTATGCGATCCATAGAAGTTGCAGAAGCCTCTCGGGAAGATATTATTAGAAATATCGAATCACTTGAACGCAAAAAAACTCAAGGTACAATTGGAAAAGAAGCTTATAACAAATTAAAACTCACTTATAACAAGAAACTTCGTAGTGCTAACAATGATGTTGATAAAGTCTTAATTGAGCTTCGATCATTATTAACAAAATGAGGTGAAGCTTCATTCCCCCTCAGATTTCTATTGATCATAATTTATGCACACGTTGCATAAAATGTGTTCGTAGTTGCCCTGCAGAGATTCTAATTCACGAAAAAAAGGAAAATCAAACTCCTAGATCCATTATTGAAGTAACTGACCCAAATTTATGTTATGAATGTCGTGCTTGTGAGGTAGTTTGCCCAGTATTTGCAGTTAATGTCATGTGTACCGCCGAGGAAGAATTAGTAGCCCCGTAGTGTAGCGGACCATCATGCGAGGTTTTGGTATAATTTCTAATATTATTGATATATGAGAATTATGAAAAGTCCTCGTGACCTCAGTTCGAATCTGAGCGGGGCTATTCTTTTGAAATAAAAGATGAAAGGAATTCAAAGTAGTTTATCATATTAATCAAAGGAAAACAAACTAATTATTCTATTGCCTTCTATAGCTTTGTTAAGGCGAAAGGTTTTCCCTCAGTAAGAATCTTAGTTGGAATCTTGTTTTGATTACTTCGAAGAAATTCCAAATCTTCTTTTTCTTTTCTCAAATCATCTGGTAACATAATGGGTATTGTTTTCCTAATTGGATAATAACGAAGGCATTTTGAACAAATTATTAGCCCACTTTCAATTTCTTGTTCGTTTTCTACAAAAATAAGTAACTCCAATTCAGGATTTTTACAAATCGGACAGGCTAAAATCTCCATTAGGTCCTTCTTCATTTAAGTTCATCTCCTATTAAATTCAAAGTAGTACTAACTAAAGTATCCACTTCAGACGGCTCTTCAAACGTTCATCGTTGTAAAAACAACTCTGACGGGGATTTGTTATAGAACATTTTTATTTATAATGACTAAAAATAGATTTCTTTTGTTTATTTAAATAAAATAGCGATTTTATGAACGGATATTTTTGAAAATTATTAGATAAAAAGGAATATTCATTTTGAGATTATCTAGGACATCTTTTAGCAGTGAAATAACTTAGATTAAAGAATATATTATCCCTAAAATCTAGAGAAATACATTATCTGACATTTGTCTCCTTTTGCTTTTTAGTAAACTTGGGTGATTAAAAAAAGTTTTATCAATTACATTACTGAGTTGAAGGATTTGTACGCTCAGCAAAATGCTAGTTTTCTTAATTCAAATTTGTTTGCTGTTCCAGAAGCATTAATTTTTTCCATTCTTGCTGTAGCTCTTGCCCAAGCTGTTACAATTAAAATTACTGATAATACGGATAATCCGTTGATTTTTTTAACATTAGTGGAGATTATGGGACTAATTGCTACTTTTTGCTTAATTAGTATCTATTTTATCCTTGAGCCCCTTTCTATATTGATCTTAGGTAGTAATTGGTTTAGTTACTTAACTTCAGGCTATCGTTTTACCATAATAATCGTTTCTGGGATTACAACGACCATATTTGCTCCTGCATTAGCTTACTCAAAGAGAATTTAACACTATTATAGGATGTTGAATAGGTGATGGATATGGAAGGCCAACCGAGAAGATTGAATAATGATTGCTTTCATTTAATAAAGACGAGTGAATCAGTAGGTTATTGTAGATATTATCGTAAGGTAATACCTTATTGTCTTGAGAGTTGTCCGGGAACGAATCCATTTATCTCCAGAAATCAGGAGGAGACTGATAAAGATGTACCGATTAAGAAAATACACTATTAAAATTCTTTTTTTTATCATAGTTCTAAGTACAATTACAGATAATCTTTTTGTTACTAATGGATTCCATGTCAGAGAAAATGAGCCTGATAGAAGTTCAAGAAGATATTCTTTCCAATCCTCTATCCTTCAAGATAGTAATGAAACTGATCAAAATGGTAATAAAACTGATTATGATGAAAAAGGGTATATTGAGGACTTGATGGATCTTTCGTTTAATGCGCTAAAATTCATTATCGTTATCCTAATTCTTGCCCTTTCTGTCTCTTTTGTCGCTTGGTGGGTTATGTATGTCTTTAAAATCTTCCCACAAATGCTTGCTGATCTGACTAAGAGAATTGATGAATCTTATGGATTGATTGGTGTCTTTATATTTGTAGTCTTGTTTTTTCCATCATTGCTGGTGTTTATTATTGTTTTCCTCACACGAAACGTTGAACTTCTTATAATGGCTTTAGAGGGGCTGTTGAATGACTTATTAAATACTTAATGAAGAATGATGATCCATTTCTAATAATAATATTAGCTAAATGGATTTCGTCTTTAGATAGGTGATTCAAGATCTTTATGCTTATTTTAAAAGGATTCTTAGAACTCCTCAACTTCATTGCCCGCCAATTTGCTGATTTTTTAAAAACAGCGATCACATTTCCTATCCTTACTAGCGATCCCTCGAATGAGGACAGGAGATATTCTTCTAAATCTAGTGAGGAGATTTTCGGAGTCATTATTGCTTGTTTTGCTGCCGTTATATTTTTGGTTTATCTAACTGATGTTTTATTTAACCTGTTCTTCGTAATATACGATTTTATTAATCTCTTTCCCTCAAGTTTAAGTCAAGAACCAATAAATAGCGTTTCAGGAGATGACACAATGAATGATTTTTTCTCAATTGTTTTAAGTTTTCAATTTATCGTTGAAATTCTAGATCTAATTATCAAACTAATGATTTTCCTGACCTTTTTTATCATCATTATACAGGTTTTATTAGCAATAATCGGAATTTTATTGTTTTTATTAGATTTATATGTTCTTATTCGTAGAAACATAGCACAAAGCTCTTACAAAAAGGGAGATCATGAATTATTTAATTTAAATGACTCTGATATATCTTTCTTGCTTTTTATTGGTGGATTGCTTATTTTTCCAGTTTTTTCAGTCATACTAATCTCATATATTGTTCCTTTCTTGTTTATCTTTATCTATAATACCTGTTTTTCAGGAATCAATGAGTTTTACGCAGGAACGTATCAAATAGCTTATAATATGCACCAAGAAATCATTTCAATGATAGTAGAACTTTTTTCTATTGAAACACCACTAGGGAGAATCATCCGAATGATTATAGGGTTTTTCTGGATGTTAATAGGACTATCTATCTTTTCCTATGATCCCTCATTGAGCTTGAATTCGATCAATATCAATATATCTGAACAATTATCTCAATTTTACTCCAATAGGGGTAACAATTGCTCTAGTGATTCTCTGTTCATAATGAACATTGGTACAGCCTTCTTACTTCTTTTTGATCCATTTATATCATTAGGTGTGATTCTTTTTCTAAGAAAAGCTCTCATTCTATTATAATATTCATTAAAAGGGAAATTAATCTCCAGTTTCAAGATTCTTGTAGTAAGAGCAATAACCTAAGAATTAATTTTTACCGAAAAAGGAGGAATTGTCAGGGTTTTAAAATATTTTTTGAATGCATATAATCAGTTTTATTTGGGACAAGTGTGTATCCTTTTTGGGAGAATTGACGCTGAGGAGGAGCAATAAAGTTCATTAAGGAATAGCCATCCAAGATAATTGGAGATAATATTTTTGTCTTCATACACATTTTCTTGAAAGAAGAAAACCGACGCCATTTTGAGGGGTATAATTTAATTAAAAATCCGTTTGATTCCAATATAACTGATAATTGCTCTAGTTTAGCTCGTAACGATTCCTGACTGGTCTCAACGACCAAGATGCGGAAGGAAAGTTCGAAACAGCCTGTTTCCTCGAAAATATTTACTTGAAAGGGTTTAAATCGTAATTCTACCTCCCCTTGTTGTATATCAAAATTAATTTGAGGTTGATTTTGAGTATTTTTTTCTTTGTTTAAACGAAATTCTCTGGGGAGCTTGATTGAACGAAAAATAAATTGAATAAGTGCAAATTGGGGATTCCTAGTGAGAATTTCGAGGATATCGTTGATAAAATTCTCTGTTGCATATGTAGATGATTGTTCTTTACCATTTAAAGCGAGAATCCCTCCACAATAATATGTAGGACATTCTGGATCTTCTGGATCGATTGAAAACGATTCTTGTAACAAGTCCAGTACAATGTGAATACGAGCTGGCCCAACTTTATGAAAATCAGGATGTAATCCTAACAAAGAAGCAAATTGCTTAATAGTTGCCAATCCTCTTTCATTTCCAAATTTCCGAGACCAGCCTTTTACTACAGGGGACATAGTGATATGAACAGTTTGCGGGTCAAAAATTGAGTATTCTAAGGAAAAAGTGTCTTGGGCATTCCGAAAAACCTTGATACTCGATTTATCGAAATTTAAAGGAACATTCATGAAGTGGAATGCTTCTACATTCTGAGTCACAAAAGTCATCTCAAATAAGGGGTCATCTTAGCTATATTCAAGATGTTTATTTATTCACGAAATCTAAATTAGAAATGAAATTGGAGTTTAATTCAAGGAACACAATTTTTATAGAAATGAAGCTGATTGAATCTGTTTTTTTAACTGTCTCAATCCTAAACCTATTGTTTCGTTAAACTAGTTCATTCCAATTAATCCTTTATTGTCAAAATTAAACAGTATTGTGATAAAACTAATCTATTACACTTTATCTGTATAAAATTGATGTTAAAGAATTTTTAAGGAGCTTATAATTAGTTCAAATTGTCTTTTCAATGATAAACTTGATGATAGATGATAAGAGTGAACGACTGAAATTTCTCTCATTACAAGGCAAAGTAAAACGTCTGCTCAATCACCATCAGATTTTTAAGCCATTTAGAATTGAAAAAAACGTGGTATTAAAAGGAAAACATAGCCAAAAGAATTATTTTGATTATCTATTGATATCAGAAATTGATAAGAAACATCATTTCACCATTGGGATCATAATTAAAGATTGGCAACGGTACTGTGATTTTAGATTTATATTTACTATTGAAAAATTATTGAAGGAAACAGTTGGTCTTAGTAACATCATT
>JBHLKC010000051.1:0-16530 GCA_048887065.1 Candidatus Hodarchaeota archaeon | reverse complement strand
TAGACATGAATCCATTTAATACCGTTTTCGCGTAACGTGGAATAAGTTTCGTGAGCAATTTGGAGAGCTAGTTGGAATTGCTCCTTTTTTGAAGTTCGACTTTTTAATTGTGTAACGATTTCTCGGGGAAGGGGCACACCAATTTGATTTGCTATTGTGAACGTTGGAGGAATGATTCCAATTCCTATTGGTTTATTCTTGGTCTCAATTTCATCTAGAAAGTTTAAAGCTTGAAAAGGATCAAAAATTGCCTGTGTTATAAAAAAATCTGATCCTAATAGTACTCTTTTCTCAAAAAGATTCATTTGATTTTCTCGTATACGTATTTTCTTGTTATTTTGGGTTATGATATACTCATTGGGGTCAATAATACTACCTACTTCAAAAATAGCATCATCTATAGGATCTGCATTTGACTTAGTAATACTTTGACAGTGAAGGGAATGAGAGGAGTAGAATTGAGGATCTGTTATTCCTTTAATAAATGCAAGGATGTCAATAGAATTGTTAAAGAATCTAACAGCCTTAGGTCCCCTAGGGTCTCCTAACACAGGTAGTAAATATTCTATTCCAAGTCTCCTTGCGTCAAGCAATTCGTTATATGTATCATGTATGGAAAGACGAGTAGTTAAATGAAGAACTGGAAATGTACAACTCGCTTGGTGAGTATCTCGAAGCACAGAGAGGATTAACTTCATGGTAGATATAGAAGACATGCGAAATGTTGGTCTATTCGTGACCGATATTAATTCTACGAATGGAGCCATTTGTCGGATTGCATCTGTAAAATTAAAAATTTCAGCTTGCTCTAAAATCCTTGAATGGATGCGAGGAGGTTCAACTTCAACACTCAAGTTAAGATTACTTTTTTTCTTTGGAAACATTATATGACTCCTTTCAAGTTCGTTGATAAGTTGGTAATCCTAATTCATCAGTTAGAATGGTTCTAGCATCATCTGCACCAGCAACCATAGATGAGAGCATTATATGCAAATCAGTAAGACGATTAACGGGTCTTAAACCACAATCTGGCGCTACCATCACTAAGAAGGCTCCATCTTCACCCAGTTCGTCATATAAATACCTTGTTTGATATAATAATCTGTCTTTTATGAGCTGACGTAATTGGGTATAAGCTGTTCCCGAATTTAATTCTTCATCTGTGAAACGACGATCAGCATGGACTTCCAATACGCCAAAAGATAGCTTACACTTACTACCTTCATTGTATGCTGCTAATGCATTTTCTATGCCTTTTTTATATGAAAAACGCTTACTGTGAGAGGTTCCAGGTTCTTTAGGATCCCTATTCGCATACTCGAGACTGCCATAAGCCCAAGGAAGTTTCGGGAGGTCCTCAAAAAGAATGCTGTAATTATTTGAAAAACAAGTATGAAATCCAATTCGGGTATTGTAGTCTGCTAAAAGGTCATTAATACCTTGGAAAAACCGCTTGTAAGCTTCTACATAAATTTCTCTATCATTGGGAATAGTAGTATAAGCGGGTTCATCAGATGTAATATATCTGGCACCGGCTTTAATTATTTCTCTTATCTCTGGAATAAAAACATTGTCAACTAGGTCAAATAAGAATTGGTGGTCGTTTGAAGGTTTAATTGTCCAATTAAAGGTGGTATAGGGTCCAGTAAAACAGAATCGAAGCGGAAGTCTAGCAACTGATTTGGCAAACTCATATTCGTCTAGATAAATTGATTTTTTTCGTCCCACTAAATGATTTTTTACTCGTACACCAGGTTTGTAGAACCGATCATCGAAGGATCGGACATGTTCTTTTTCCAAGTATATTCCATCAATATCCTTAGCAATATGTTCATACATTTCTCTTCTCCATGCTTCCCCTGTGAAAATAAAATCCAGTTTGGTACTTTCCAAGAATCGAACGTTAAACTTTAGTCGTAACTTTAAAACTTCTAGTTGCCAATCCTCAATATCCTGATTAGACGTGGGTCTATTAAGAAGTAGCGAAATAGCTTCCTCTGGGTCACCTAATCCTAATCTATGCCACCAAAATCGTATTTCGTCAAGATGATCTGGAGGTATTTTCCTTCCCTGAAGAGCTATGATTGTTGCGTTTAGCTTCCTCATCGACCCAACCTCATGAGTTGGTAATAATTTATTGAAAGGGTCTTGTTCATCTGTCATCATTGGCTTTCCTCATTATTTTGTAACTTCTTAATGGCTTTACCTATCTTTTCTAACTTAAGATCTGCGACAGACCTTGGTATATATTCTAAACGTGATGTAGGAGAAAGAACGATGTTTTTAACTTGTGCTTCTGCAAGGTCATTTCCAACCTGTACGAGATCAGCCACTTTTTCCACAAGGAGCTCCCCATTGACACTTCTAAAATAAGATTGAGAGTCTACAACACCAGCCACAATACTTTTACCATTAAAATCATAATCCAGTAATTTCTGAATGTCTGTCCTGATACAATCAATACCAATGCCCCAAGATTTTGACTCTAACAATAATTGAAGCTTTTCATTACTGAGAAATTGATGAGTATGAATAATTACTCTCAATGACGAAGCTACTGATAATTGGTTCCATAACTCCAAGAGTAATGGTTGAGTATCATTGTCAAGAGAATCCCAGGTAAAATAGCTTTCATCAATCACGACATGAGAGAAACCTTCATTAGCCAAGTAAGTTAGTTCATCGCATAGAATTTTTGAAAAATCAACCATTAACTCATTTTGTGAACTATAAGCTTTCTGACTTTTTGACATGATGTCAGAGGCTCGTGAAAAGGTATAAGGTCCTGGTAAACAGACACTCCAAGCATTTCTTTTAAGATTAGTTGGTAAATATTTGATCTGAAGAATATTTCCTTCTAAGAATGGATGGTTCGCTGTTTTGAGGACTGGTTCTTTTGGAGATACTTTTGTACTGATAATTGGTTGTCGGTAAAAGGTATTTGTAAGTGGAATGCGTGTCACAGGAAGGTTTCCTAAAGTTCCTTGTGTTGTAAGTCTTTGAAATCCTTCTGTAAATGGTCTAAAAATGTCCCACCACCCTAAATTTCCAATAGAAACAGCCTCGGGAGAGATTTTAACCAAAATAGCAATTAAATCAATAATATCACGTTCGAATGCTTTAATCACGTGATCAGATGAGACAGCTCTTCCATACTTCAAATCAAAAATCCCATTGATTAAAGCCTCAGAAAGAGGATGAATTCCTGTAAGAATTGAACTATATTGGGTCAATGGAGGTCAAAAATACAATTCAAATGATTATATTCATATATTCCTGAATTTTTAATTCTTGAGGGGAATATTATTAATGTTCAAGAGAATATGGGTAAATGACTGAAGAATAGCCTTTCTAGCATAATAAACAACAGATGAACATGATTATCAGACAAATTAACGAAAATTCACCTAATCAAGTCTTTTCATTCCACTAGATTGGACTAATTTATCAAATCGCATTTAGAAGGTCAAAAAAATGAGCATACCAAATTTACCAGATTTAAGCGAATTAAGGCGTTTGAGAAAGATTATGGGGTTCACTCAAGACGAATTAGCTCAAAGAGCAGAAATATCTCAATCAATGATAGCCAAGATGGAGACAGGCTCTTTGAATCCATCTTATGAAGTAGTACGCAGAATATATCAAGTCTTATACACTGCAGAACACACTAAGCAAGCTAAAGCATATGAATTGATGTCACCCGTGATTTCTGTAAGAATACACGATACAATTCGTCAAGTATTCAAATTAATGAAATCAGAAGGTATTTCTCAAGTACCTGTCTTTACAGATAATGGTAAAAATGTTGGCACTATAACAGAAGAAACCCTATTAGATATTTTATTAGAAGGACGAATGTTAAAGGATATTGCAGATGATCCCGTAGAAAGTATTATGGATGATGTTTTTCCAGTTGTCGGTTATGAAACCCCTTTAGCTGCTATCACAAGTCTACTTAGGTATACGTCTGCAGTCTTAGTTGCAAAAAATGGGAAAATTCAAGGAATAATTACAAAAGCAGATCTATTGAAAACTTCTAGATGAGCTTGAGTTATCCTGCAATAAGAAAAAGATGTCAAGGGGTTTTTATTTATGCAAAAACCAAGAATGCAAACACTGGAACAAGTAATCAATTTTCGTCCTTTTATCTTTGGAATAATATTAGCTGTATTTGTCTACCTCGTGATAATGATCTTGAGCGGATGGGAAAATCTAATTTCAAATCTATTGCATGTAAATCCAATAGTTGTTATAGCTGCAATGTTTCTGAGTCTTACAAATTACATCTTCAGATTTTTTAAGTGGCATCTATTCACACGAAGCTTAGAGCTAGAAATTCCCATTAAAGAAAATTTTATGATATTCATTGCAGGATTAAGTTTAGCTATTACCCCTGCAAAAGCTGGAGAAGCTATTAGAGCGTTTTTACTCCGAAAAAGTAGCTCAACAGATCTATCAAAGGGTCTTGCATCAACATTATCAGAACGACTTGTAGATTTGATAGCAGTGACAATATTAGCTTTAATAGGCGTGATAATTCTTGGATCTCAGGAATCAATTGCATATATACCCTTATTAATAATAATTCTTCTGACAATTCTTATAGGAGTTGTAATTTTTCTATTTGATCCTCTCTATCATCTTTTTAGTCGAATATTACATTTGAGATCATGGAATAACTTGGGAACAAAGATTGATAAATTTCGATCAGATGTATTGGTTACTTTTCAGCACAAAGTGTTTGTAGGAGCTCTTGGACTTGGAATGATAGGATGGGCATGTGAGGGTTTGGGTTTTTTTTTGATAGCACAAAATCTGGGGATTATTATAACATTTGAGGCTGCAATTTTTATTTATGCAACATCATCACTTCTTGGTGCACTATCTTTTCTTCCAGGTGGATTGGGTGTTACTGAGGGCAGTATGGAGCTTTTTTTAGCGGATATTATGAAAACTAGCTTATCTCTAGCTGGTGCTCTAATTATATTGATAAGACTAACGACCTTATGGTTTGGCGTAACGTTGGGTTTGATAACTCTCATAATGGTGACAAGAAAGATAAATAAAATTTCTCAACTGGATAATTAGATAAGGAAAAAAACCTAAAAATGCAAAAAAAATCTCCACCCAAAATATTTTCGGACTTCACTATCTTTCAGCTTCCACTTCTTCCTCCTTGCATCTAAGTATCCTCTTAAAATGGTTGAAGCACCCCTTTTAGCCAATATCATTTTTAGCAATAATAATATGGGATTGTAGCCGAAGTGATATGTTAAACGACCATTTCGGAATTGATCCTTTCCAATAACTCGTGTTGTGGGCCGTTCTTGATATAAAAAGACATTATCGATCTGAGGACTCTTAAATCCTCTTACTTTTGCTTTAGTATTTATCCAAGTGTCCCAGTCAACCTCAGGGAATTCAAAATCTTTTATTTCTTCCAAGAAAGCTGTTCTAATTACTTTTCCAGAACCACGAGCATCTTTTCTTCCAACTTTTGCCCCTATATTGATTTGTTCGATATATTCGTTTGTCTGAGTTTTTATTTTGATTGTACCCGAAGCACACATGATCTTTGGGTTTTTTTCTATCTCTGAAATTATTTCTTCATAATAATTTTCTTCGAGACGTGTATCGGCATCTAACATGCCAAAATAATCAAATTGGCCTTTTTTTTTGATTTCATACCATGCGTGCTTCCAAGTTCGTCCTACAGTATCTAAATTTGGCTTTGGTTTTAACGCTAAGCGTAGAAGCTGGATTTTTAGTTGTGAATAATCTCGAGAAAGGCGAGTAATCTCCTTACTTACATTTGGGTCTGGTGATCCATCATCAACAATGATTACTTGATTAGGTACTAATACTTGACAAAGTAAGGATCTAATACAGCCTTCTAACAGGTTGAATTCATTATAAACTTTAATAACAACACAAAGATTAGACATTTTTCTTGTAGTTTCCTTTGTAACATTATCTTAAAATTTTCAATGAAATTATTTTATAGGTCTTCTCTGAGCTACATCTCTAGGAATTAAAATTCTTTTTAAGATTTGAGATATTAATACCTCAATAAAATCTAGGTGAGCTAAACATTTGATTAGGACTGGAACGATCAAAAAAAAATACAATCAAAGCAATTTTTAATGTCCCTATCTATATTCTTGCTCTCCTACTTCCACTAACCTCTAATGTGGTCATTTTGGCAATTACGGTCGTCTTTACCTCGAATCCAATAATTATTCTCTTTTAAGATATTTAATAGATCGCCAAAGAAAGGGAAAAAATATTCTATATAGGGTTTTTATGATTATAAATAATCTGACTGAAAAGAATAATCTAAACCCCAGGAAATTACGAGATCGATTTTTAATTCTATGCTGTAAAACATTCTTTGTTACTCATGGATCTGGGGGTCTATTCTGGACAAAAATAGGTAAGGATCCAAGAAGGTCATTTATTATGCTATACCATGGTACCACTGTAAAAGATGACGGGAGTATAGCTAATTATAAAGAATGGAAATATAACTTGAAAATTGATAGATTGAAACACCCCTCTAAAGACAAAAAACCAGTATTTAAATCCCCTAAACTGATACATGAGGACTTCTATCGTTTGTATTGGATTGTACCATCAAAAATAGAAAAATATTTTATTTCCGCTTCTCTGAAGTTCCCCATTGAATAGTGTATATTAATTGGTCTTCTGCAAGACAATCTTCCTTTTTTCCAATCTCCTTTAGATAATCATTGGGAAGGTTTGATATAGGCCCCATATTAAAGGATTTGAGAGTTCTACTTATAATGAAGGTTGTACTGGCTGATAAAGGAGTAATAAAAATTATGAAGGGATATTGGGAAGCTAGAAAAGCGAACTGGCGCTTAAGAGATGAAGAAGTCAGAAAATATTTTGGATGGAGATTCTTCTCACATTTTTTACATATTTTTCCTGTTGGAATTAATATGAATAATCCCATAATCTCGTATTATTCTAACAGAAAATCATTATTTAAGAGACAAAAACTCAAAGAAAAGGAATTTTTCGCCCTAATATTGTTGATAAGAATTTTCATTGTTGAATTCTACTTATCTCTTCACTTTCATTCCTAAATAAGAAAGACTCAAAAGTAACCTTAACACTAATCTATTCAATTTTCATAAAATTATTAAATAAAGAACTGGTGGTTAAACGCATGTTTGAGAATATTTTAGTACTTAGCCCTCATACAGATGACGGAGAACTCGGATGCGGAGGTACACTTGATAAATTTAAGAAGAAAGGGAGTAATATTCATTTTATCGCTTTTTCTTGGTGTGATAATAAACAACTAATTAATGAAGTTAAAAATAGCACCCAAGCTTTAGGAATAGAACGTATCGATATTCTAGATTTTAAACGTAGATTCTTCTTCCTAAAACGACAAGAAATTCTAGATTATCTTTATAAGCTAAGTAATTCCGAAGCTATTGACCTTGTTCTCACTCCGTCCACCCGTGATCTCCATCAAGACCATCAAGTTATCTGTAACGAATCTATTAGAGCCTTTAGAAATTCTTCAATTTGGGGTTACGAGCTCCCTTGGAATAACATCATTTTTCAAACCAATTGTTTTGTTGAACTATCAAGAGAAAACATCAAACAGAAGATAAAAGCCCTAATGTGTTATAAAACTCAGGAACACAGAAATTATTTTCAAGAAGACTTTCAATGGAGCATTGCTCAGACCCGTGGGACTCAAATCCATGTAAAATATGCAGAAGCCTTCGAGCTCATAAAATTAGTTATCAATGATTGACCATTCTACATATTCTGAATTGATTCAGCAGAGAGTCACTTGAAGTAACGGAGTTAGTGAGTCCCTATTTAGAAAGATCGATTTAGACCATTGGAATATTGCTTGTTATGCCCTCTATTTCTTTATCTAATGAAACTGGGCAAAGCTTGTAAGATTCGGTGTTTCCAGACAAAAGATCTTAGTTCAGGTTCACATTTGAAGATTGGTGACATAAAGTACCCACTGATCAGTCCAATTGATGATTTGGCTCCAAAACGCTTTACTGAACGTATGGCTCTAAAGATCACAGCAATAGGATGATAACCCAATTCTCTTAGACCTCTTCCATAGTTAATGTAGTTGATAGTTCCTCCCCCTCTTCTTAACCTATCACTAATAATATCTGAAAAACTACGGCAATTCAATCCTAATGATGTCGCCTTGAACAAACAGTAGGATTCCCAACAGTATAAAATCGGGTACTGCCAATTACAATATTCTAAAAAGCGGACATCAATCATACGACCGGAACCAGCAACGTGAGACTGGTGGATATACTCATATCGCGGAATCCCACTTGCAATCGCAAGGCTTCTATCTTTGGAAAATTCATTCAACAGAGATTCTGTATAATTAGTAGGAATTATCGTGTCTCCACCGATAATTAGAATATAATCAGGTTTTAACTTCTTTTTTATGTAATTAAACCCAGTATTGAAAGTTACTGCAATTTCAGGGCGCCCAACAGCACTATAGCCTCTGTTTGGACGAGAGAGAATCGTTATCTTGTGATATATCTTATTAAGTTCTTTTAGAATGGAAGCAGTCTGGTCTGAAGAGCCATCATCCACAACGACAATCTCTTCAATAGGATGTGTCTGGTGAACAATCGATTTAATTACAGCGTTGATAAAGCGCTCCTCGTTTCGTACTGGTATGAGAGTTACGACTTTTTCCATTCTAAAGACTCCAATAAAACATGAACATCGAAAGCTTCAGTGTATTTTAGTAAAAAGAAAAAATACAGTAGGTTTTTATTCTTCATCATTAATATGTGAAACTTGAAAATATTTTTTTTTATGTTAACTATCATGAGGAACCAAGAGATTTCAATAAGAATCCGATGAATACAGAAAAAGATTAGTAAGATTCGATTATTAATCCAATGAGGTGTTTTTTATCAAAAAACTCACTGTTTTAGTGACTGGGGCTAAAGCTCCTGGATTTGTTAGTATCGTAAGATCATTAAAACTTAGTAAAAAGTATAAATTCAAAATTATCGGTACTGATTGGAAAAAAAGTCTTGGTGCTTCCTATTTTGCTGATGAAGACTTTATACTTCCAAGCAATGATGATCCTGAATTTCCAGAAGCGTTACTAGACACTATTAAAAAAGAAAAAGTAGACGTTCTCCTACCCATTCGTACAAATGACTTACTGCCTATATGTCAGAGATTAAAAGAGTTTCGAGAAGAGGGAACCGAACCAGCCTTACCTACAACGAATCCAAGTTTATTGAATATTGCACTAGATAAGTATAAATTATTAGAATACACACAAAATATCATTGAACTGGAAACACCTGTATTCTACAAAGCAAAAACCCTAGAGGAATTAAAGAAGCGAGTGGAAGAATTAGGTTATCCAAATAATCCAGTTTGTATAAAGCCAACTAGGTCTAATGGAAGTCGCGGTTTTCGTATTCTCGATAACCAGATTGATAGAAAATCTCTCTTTTTTAACGAAAAACCGAATCATGTCTATAGTACGCTTGATCGCGTAATTGAGGACATTGGAGAGAGTTTCCCACCTTTAATTGTAATGGAGTTCTTGCCTGGGAAAGAATATACGCTTGATGTTCTCTGTCGAAAAGGAATTACCTTCGCTATTCTCCCAAGATTCCGTAAAGCAATGAGAGGAGGAATTACAACAGAAGGGGTTCTACAGCGCGATAGAAATTATGATGAAATGTGTTTATTTTCCGAAAAAATAATCGAAGGTTTTGGTTTCTCGTACAATATAGGAATACAAATGAAGGAGGATAGAAAAGGAAAAGTACGTCTTCTTGAGGTTAACCCTAGACTTCAAGGTACTACTATAATCAATACGGCTAGTGGTGTTAATATTCCAGAAAAAATGGTCGAAATGGCTTTAGGTATTTTCGATTATAACTTCAAACCTCAAATCAAATGGAACACTGAATTAGAACGGGTCTATTTTGAAATTTTTAATTATGAAGGAACTGTATGGCATCAATAACAGAGGTGTTTAACATAGTTGATCTTTCAGACTATTTAATAATCTTTGACTTTGACGATACACTAATCCATTCAGATGGGTCAATAGAAAATCTTGGCATCCTAAAAGAATTAAAAACTCTTGGTGTTGAACTTTGCCTTGCAACGAGGAATGATCTTTATTATATTGAAGCCAAATTGGAGGAATACGAGCTTACTGGGCTATTTACTTATATCAAGGCCGATTATCGGCCAAAATATTACCAAATAAAACATATACTATATCTATACAAAAAATGGAATAAATTCTTTAATCAAATTTATTTTATTGATGATTATCAACCAAATATCGAACAAATACAACATCATTTACCAAATGTGTCTTGCTTGGTCTTTGGGAAGGATGTTAAAGATATTTCTGAATTAATAAACTTAGTTTGTGACAATAGACTTAATACCCTAGACTGATTAATAGGGAATACCACTATTTGCTTGTTTCGGAATTAAAAAAAATTCGTAAGAATAATTCAAACGAAGCTAAAAATACAATTTGATTAGCAAAATGTCTCATCCTAAGTCTCTTTCCTTTACGGATTTTGCTAAGTAAGCCTTTTACATATTCTTGATTGATAAAATTCTTATATAGGCACTCTTCATCCATTAAAAGACTCTGAAAATAATTATACCAATTGGTATTAGTTCTAAACCACTCTTCAAAATTAACATATCTTCTTTTATCTTTTAGGAAGATTTTTCCTCTAGTATATCTCCATATTAGCTTTTTTAATACAAGTTTAAATACCAAAAACCTTTTTCCTAACTTCCACATCCATATAGGAGAACTAGGATTAACCATTGTACTATTATAGGGGATTTTACTTAATTCTGGAGAGAGTTTCATCAAAAATTGTCTATATATTAGGTGGTTTGACCTTAGTTCTGGAGGTATTTTAAGAATAAATTCAAAAAAGTTATTATCTGCAGTTGGATGAGACATCTCAAAAAAATCTCTTGTTAAAATATACCCCACAGGAAACCAAGCCAAACGAGTGTTTATATGAAATAGATCGCATAAATTACCAAAATTCTTAGTCTTATACTTAATCTTATTAAATTCATTATTGAAGAGTTCCAGTGGAATGTCCTTAATTTTGTCATAATAACTAAATTTAAATAATTTTGAAAATTCTTCATCGTTAAATAACCGTTTTCGATATAAGATATATTGAAGTTTGTTTAAACTCTTACATTGAAGTACTTTCTTACTTAAATAGCTTCCACCAAGAGTTAAGTCGAGAGCAAAGCCATCAAAGGCAATATCTACCCTATTTTTAATTGATTTAGAAATAAAATAGAGGAAACTTACTCCCAAGTAATTTATTCCATCAACAAGCCTGATTGCTTTTTTAGAATTTTGTATGACGAGATCAGGAGTGATATCAAACTTGAAATTTTCAACTTCAGTCTTCTTAGCTGCTTTTGAAGCAATTTTAACTTCATCACAGTCATTAGGACCAAATGTATAAGTTAAAGTCTTGTTTTTGTTCTCTATAGAAATTCCAGCTAATATTGCTCTAGAGTCCAATCCCCCGCTCAGTGAGATTCCATAGGACATTTTATCTTTCATTCTTATGTTAACAGCTTTTTTGAACTCTTTCACTAGTTTTTCAGCAACATTTTCAATTGATAAGCTGTAATCTGGATCGTATAAGGGTTCCCAATATTTCTCTAAAATTAGCTTATTTCTGTCATATATTAGGACTGTTGCAGGAGGTAGGTATTGGATATTTTTAAAAAAAGTGAGTCCACTCCAGAATTCTCCGAAGGCAAAAAAACTAGCGATTGCATCCTCATTTAATTCCTTTTTATATGTATTATCCTGTAAAATAGCTTTAATCTCTGGTGCAATCAATAAAGTGCCATTAATTAAGGCATAATAATGGATTCTAAGTCCAAAGCGGTCATTAGCAACAATAAGTTGATCCTTTTTAAAATCGTAAATTGCTAAAACAAAATTGCCATTTAGGTTTTTAATAAATTTAATACCGTACTCTACATAGGAATATAGACAGAATTCTGCATCATTCTCAAAACGAAATTTGTATCCTCTATTTTTTAGAACTTGTAATTCTGATTTATAATCATAAATTTTTCCATCAAATACAATAATCAGAGACTTATCATCATTAAAGATAGGCTGTGGTTCAGGATTAAATATACCAAGATGAATTCTACCTAATGCAATTTTTGGATCAATAAATTTCTCTGTTTGATAAAAATCTTCATGTTTTAAAGAAACAAGCATTCTATCTAATAAATTTCTTGAGATTGAATCTTTATTTGTCATTATTGCTGCAATTCCAGGCAGAAAAAACACCTTCTTTGTGTAAACAATGAATTTTTCACGGAATTAGCCAAACATCTAAGTTCTTTTATAATTTCTATATTAAAGACCTTTGATATAGTTACCGCAGTTAAAAAATCTAAAAGAGGTTGGGTTTCAGGGTTAAAAATCCCAAGATGTACCCAACTTAATGTAATATTTGAATCTAAGTATTTGTCTATCTGATAATTTTTTTCATGAATTAGAGATTCAAGTATATTATCTAGTAATTTGTCAATTACGATGTTTTTATTTGTCATAATCCTTATTAATCCAAGCAAAAATTTATCTCCAATAGAGAATTCAAGTTTATGATTTATGCGTAATTTTTTTCCCTAACACTTGGATCTCTCGAAGATTAAAGCGCGGTATCCACTTTAAAAATCGATCTAGCTTCCTAGGAGCCCATTTTTCAGAATAAGGATCAGTAATCGGTGTATATACAACTTTCACGACTTTTAAACCAGCAAATTTAAACATTTGAGAAAGGCATTTAGCAGAAAATCCCTGGTAACGATGGGCAATTTTTATATCTCCATATGAATCCAAATCATCATGTATTATATATCGCCAATTGTGAGCATTAGGTGTTGCAATATAAACATATTTTCTAGTAACCCTAGCTATTTCTCTTATAAATGCATAAGGGTTCTCTAAATGCTCGACCACATGCTGAGAGCGCACTAAACCAAATGAATTATCCTTAAAAGGAAGAAATTTTCCGTCCGCTTGAACTTGAATTATTGATTCTCCTCGGTGTGTAAAATGTGTATATAAATCAATATTAACATCCCCTAATGGTCGATCAGAACATCCAACATCTAAGACCTGATTCTTGGCGAAATTATTGTTTAATTCTATTTTAAACACCTTTGGTATAGTTACTGCAACTAAAAAATTTACTTATTTCTGTTGTTTCTCGAATTACTAGAAATAAAAGCGATAGTGGGCTGAGAATTTAAATTACATAAATAAAATAAATGTCATCTCATTCTCTTTTCTAATTCTAGCCTGAACTCAAAGATATCTCTATCTCTCTCTATCAAGTTTTATTCCAAAAATCAATTATAAAAAATCTAAAATTCTGATCCTTTTTTAAAATAATTAAAGCGTTATTTGAGATAAATGAAGAGAATTAACCAATAAGAACAAGTAATGCAGTATCTAACAAAAACTCGATTGACTAAGTTATAGAATCTCAATTTAATTTGAAAATTCGGTATATTATACATACAGAAGGAAAATAAATGAGTGAGTCAAGAAAAATCGCATTCGATGTTAGCATTACATTTATTGCCTCAATTTCTAATGTATTCATTGGTTTTATTGTCACAATTTTACTAGGCCGATATGTTGGGGCAAATGATCTTGGATTATATCGTATGGTTGCTACACTTTTCTCACTTATATTGTTAATTGCTATGATTGGAATTCCTTCTGCAACTATAAAATATATCGCTGAATACAAAGCAGATCAGGCCCAAAAAGATCAAATTTTATCTGCTGGTATTATTACTGTCTTTATTATTGGTGTAATCTTTAGTATATGCTCTTATTTATTAGCAGAAGGGCTCGAAACCTTTTTTGGAATGCCTCAATTATCTGACCTAATTTTCATATTAGGGCCAGTCTTTCCATTTGCTTTGGTTGGAGAAACTACGCTTGGTTTTTTAAATGGGCTTCGTGAAATGAAAAAATTTTCAGCGGTAATGGTAGCAAAGAGTATATTAATGCTAATCATTACTACAACCCTGATTCTCAATGATTTGGGAGCTATTGGAGCTGTTTTAGGTCTAACTTTATCATCGATTGGAAGTTGTATTATTTCAATAATCCTAGTAAATCCCTATTTCAATTTCACATTAAAAGAATACTATTTGACAACTAAAACATTATTGAAATTTGGAGTTCAAGTTGCGATCACACAGGCTATTAGTGAAACAACTAATCAAATAGACATTATTCTAATTGGTTTTTATCTAATGTCTATTGATCTGGGTTATTACGCAGCTTCAATCAGTATCAGTAAATTTTTCTGGTTAATTCCCTTATCAATTCAGAAAATTACTTATCCAATTACTTCAGAACATTGGAAAAAGAACAATCATCAATCTCTTCACAGGGTTTTAGATAAAAGCATGAAGTACAGTACGATTCTCTTGGTTTTATCAGGCCTTAGTACCTTTTTCTTATCAAAAGACATTATTTTTTTTCTTTTCAACGAAGAATATATTTATTCAGTTTTACCTTTACAAATACTTCTTATAAGTACAGTTATCAGGGGAAGCATAACACAACCTATAGGGGGATCCCTTGCTGGTATAGGGAGACCTGATTTGCTTTTAAAAATAATATTAATAGTTACCTTCTCAAATTTCTTCTTTGGAGTTCTATTGATACCCCAATATGGAATTGTAGGAGCAGCAATGTCAACTTCCATATCCTTAATTATAGGTTCGATAATAAACTTAATTCTTGTAATAAAATATCTTTCATTTCCATTTGATCTTCAATGGTTCATAAGAATGTCATGTATTGTGTTTTTAGCTATAATAATTTTTCAATTTGGCATCTTATTCTTTAACCGATTTATGGTTACTGGGATAATTTTGTTATGTTGTGTTCTATTGATTTACGTTTTTCTTCTCGCCCCTAATGATATCAGATTTTTTAAATCGATGATATACTCAGTTCTAAAACAAAGGAGTAAATAACACTTTTCAGAAGGGAATAGTTCAAATACTACTCTGCAATAAACTCTTAATTGGCTTTATAATTATTTAAAGGATTTAGTTTGGGAATAATAATCAATATTCTCTTTCATCCAGTCGACTGTCTCTTCTAGTCCCCTTTTTAAATCATATTTTGGGATCCAATCTAAATATTCTTTGGCAAGAGTTATATCAGCGCAAAGCTGCCTTACTTCACTCTTTTTAGGACGTATTTTGCTTTTATCTAGTAAAATTTCTGCTTTTGGATTAATTAAATCGGTTAAATAGCGAGCTACAGTTTCAATTTCTACCTCACGACCAGTACCAATATTAATTGTTTTACCTTGAGTAGTAGATCGTTTTTCGACCATTTTGGCAAATCCTCGAACGCTATCCTTTACATAAAGGAAATCTCGAGTTGTCGTAATGTCTCCCAAAAATACATTTCCTCCACGCAGTAACTGGATAATAATTGTCGGGATAATTGCACGGGTAGTCTGTCGGGGACCAAATGTGTTAAATGGTCTTAGAATAGCCACGGGAGAATTAAAAGACAAATAAAAACTTTCTACAACTTTATCAGCACCAATTTTACTTGCAGAATAAGGAGATTGCCCTACAAGAGGATGTTTTTCATCAATTGGTACATATTGAGCTGTACCATAGACTTCACTAGTCGATGTGTGGACAACAAAATCTACTCCTTCTTCCTCAATCCCTTGTAAGATATTAAGGATAAAAGTAATATTGTTATCAAAATATTCACGAGGATTAGTATATGAATAAGGAATCGAGATCAAAGAAGCCAAGTGAAAAACAAATCTAACACCTTTAAGAGCTTTCTTAACACTGTAAGGATCTTTAAGATCTCCATAAAAAATTTCCATATTTTCTCGATTTTTAATAAATTCAAGGTTTCCTATTTTTCCACTAGAAGTATATCGTACAAAAGCTCGTACCTCAGCTCCAAGATCCATTAAATGTTCTACAAGATGGCTCCCAATAAAGCCAGCAGCACCTGTTACAAGAACTTGTGAGTTTTTCCAATTCATTTTGATCCACCAAACTAATTCATTACCAGATTTTGAAGCTTTTCATGTAATAATTGAAAATTTTTTTCAGAATTACAATGTTTTAAAGCCCAATCATAGGCATTTTCGCCTAATTGTTCTCTCACTTCTGGATTTGATAATAAATAACCAATTTTTTCCTTGATTTCATTCGAATCAAGTTGAATAAATAGCCCTGTAATTCCATCATGAATGTTCGCACTGGTATCTCCTACGTTTGTTGTCAAGATCGCCAATCGATTTACCATTGCTTGCATAAGAGTAATTGCTACACCATCACTATTAGGTGTTTGGAGATAAAGATCAGCTAATCCAAAAAGGGCATAGAATTCATCGTCAGGTAAATAGCCAGGAA
>JBHLKC010000050.1:0-16590 GCA_048887065.1 Candidatus Hodarchaeota archaeon | reverse complement strand
AAACATAAGGGAGTGGAAAAACACTTAGCTATGGCAAAGACTAAGTTGAAAAAGCTAAAAGCCAAACAAGAGAAAATAAAACAGGTTAAGAAGGGATCTGGAGAGAGATGGTTAGTACCCAAAGGTGAGGATGCTCAAATAGCTATTATTGGGACTGTAAATTCTGGAAAATCTTCGGTTCTTAATAAAATTGCTCAATCTGATTCTGCAGCAAAGGTTGGATCTTATCCTTTTACCACTGTTAAACCAGAAGTTGGATCCACAACTGCACAAGGAGCACGATTACAGCTGGTTGAGCTTCCTGCTCTTGTTGATGGAAGTGTGAAGGGTGAAATGTCAGGTAAGCTTGTTTTGGCTGGTATTCGAAATGCTGACTGTGTCATTATAACTCTAGACTTGTCCCAGGATCCTGTGAACCAGCTCCAATTGATCTTAAAGGAATTAAATCTAGGTAAAATCAGGTTAAATGTAGTTCAACCTCCTGTAACTGTTGAAAAGGTTGGATCTGGTAGTATTCAGGTGTTTAATGATCATTTTTTTGAAGGTGAGGGGAAAGAATCTGTGATTGAAATCATGAGGGGAAAAGGTTACGTAAACGCTATCGTTCGTTTTCACGCTCCTACTTCTCTTGATCAATTTCTAGATACACTTGATTCCTCTATTACATATCTACCGGCCCTGATAATTGCAACCAAAGGTGATATAGAGGGATCAAAATTGAATTATAATAGGCTTTGTGAGTTTATCTCCGATAAAAGATTAAATTTCCAAATCATACCAACGTCGGTACCACAAGGAGAAGGGTTTCAAGAAATCGAAGAAACTATCTTCGAAAAACTCAAGAAAATTCGAATCTATACTCGGAATGCTGGAGGAGACATAGCAGAAAGACCAATCATTCTAAAAAAGGGTAGTACAGTTCAAGATGCTATTTCAGTCTTGTCAAAAAAAATGTTAAAATTTTTCCGTTTTGCGAGGATTTGGGGGAGTTCTGCCAAGTTTGAAGGCGAAAAAGTGGGTTTAGACCGCGTTTTACATGATGGAGACGTTATTCAAGTTTTTGCTTAGATTTTCTCAATTTCTTCTTCTCGAATCGAAAAAGATGATTTTGTATGATTACTTAAGTTTTAATATGATTTAAACCTTCATATAAAATTCATATTGCTTTAATGTTGGTTCTGATCGCAAGGGAGTCAGTTCCTGCTTATGACAGATGAACCATACCGTTTCAATAAGTATGTATGAATTGTGCAAGTAAACCGGGTTGTGCAATTGCATATTGTTTATTGATAGGAAAATTCTGATGTCAGGTATGAATCTACTAAGGATAATAGATATTTTACATTTCTTTTCGTAAAATTCTGGAAGGTAAATTCTTAAATTCAAAATAATACATTCTTCAAATTGGCATAAAATACCTAACTCGTAAATGAATTCTTTGAATTATGTTCATAATAAATTTAGATATCTATAATGCATAATCAAACAAGAAAATGATTGATTTGGATTATAACAGGGAATAAATGAAAAAGTAATATCAGACCATTTGGCGGGTCATACTCTGAGTAAATGAACATAAACAAGAATCTAGTTCTTTCAAAGGCTTCTAAAGTAAATGAATGTTAAAGGGATCTATTAATGAGTAAACAATGGTACGCCGAAGACCTTGATTCAGTGTTAGAACAGTTAGATGTTGGTGAAGAGCTTGGATTGTCGAGTGAGGAAGCTCAACGCAGGCTTGGACAGTATGGATTCAATGAATTAGAAAAAGGTAAGAAAAAACATCCTATTTTCCTCTTCTTAGAGCAGTTTAAAGACTCTCTGGTTATCATCTTGTTGGCCGCGTTACTCATATCAGTCTTGATTGGAATTTTTTCACCTAATGAAGAAGAAAAGATAGAGTATTTCATCGATGCTTTAGCAATTTCAGTAATTGTCCTTTTTAATGCGTTCTTTGGATTTATTCAGGAATACAAAGCCGAAAAATCAATTGAAGCATTGAAATCACTTGCAGCTCCATACACTACAGTAATTAGGGGTGGTAAAAAAGAGAGAATTGAGGCAAATCTGTTAGTTCCAGGTGATATTGTATTTCTCGAAGAGGGTGACAAAGTTCCTGCGGATGCCCGCCTTCTTCAGTCACATTCGCTTCGGGTCGATGAATCAGCTCTTACAGGAGAGTCTTTTCCAATTGCAAAAGAAGCTGATCGCTCTATATCTCCCAATTCTGTAGTTGCAGACCGAATTAATTCTGTTTTCAGTGGTACAAGCATTACTAGAGGTCGAGGTCAAGCAGTTGTAGTTCAGACGGGAATGAAAACAGAATTCGGTAAAATAGCAAAAGGATTAATGGAGGAAGAAACAGAAGAAACTCCTTTGCAAAAAAGATTATCTACGTTAGGAAAATGGCTTGGATTAGGAAGTTTGGTGATCTGTGGATTTATCTTTATAGTAGGAGTATTTCTATTTTCTTTACAAGGAGAAGAGTTATTAGAAACAATTATTAGAATGTTCATTGTTGCTGTAGGGTTAGCAGTGGCTGCAGTCCCAGAGGGACTCCCAGCAGTCGTCACACTTGCCTTGGCACTCGGTGTGCAACGTATGAGCAGAAAAAATGCCATTATTAGACGACTTCCATCCGTAGAAACATTGGGTTCGACTACAGTAATATGTTCTGATAAAACTGGCACTCTTACTGAAAATAAAATGACTGTGAGGGAAATAATAACTGTAGATAGTGAATATCTGGTTTCTAAAGCCAAACCAGTAGATAAAGCAGTGGATTTAATACTTTCAATAAGTTCTGCCTGTAACAACGCTCAATTAGCAGTTAAACATCATAGTGAAAATAGCGAAATTGATATTGGAGATCCAACCGAAATTGCTCTCTTAAGGTTAGCGGAAGGATATGAACACAGACAAGATTATCAGCGACTCTTTGAAGTCCCTTTTGATTCTAGTTCAAAAAGAATGAGTGTTATTGTGAAGAGCGATGAGGAGAAGTTTTTTGTCTTTACTAAAGGAGCTCCTGATGTTTTGATCAACATTTGTAATTATTACTTTTCTCGTGAAGAGACTAAGGAACTTAATAATGAAATACGAGAAAATCTCGAGAAAGCTGAACAAAAATTTGCAAGGAGGGGTTATCGGATGCTTGGTATGGCATATAAAGTGCTTGAATCCGAAGAAGCTAGAATTAAATTGTTATCTGAAGATATTGAAGAGATAGAGGCTGGCTTAATTTACGTAGGTGCTGTTGCTATTATGGATCCCCCGAGAAGAGGTACTAAAGCAGCTATTGACACATGCAAAAAGGCTGGAATTCGGCCAGTGATGATAACAGGTGATCATCTTAAGACCGCGATAGCTGTAGCAGAAGAAATAGGTTTAGTTAAGCCTCACGGGAGTATTCAGGCAATTGAAGGTCAACAATTAGCAAGTATGAGTGATGAAGAATTAAAAAATCTAGTTACAGATGTAAATATTTTTGCTAGGGTTTCTCCAGAACATAAGCTAAAATTAGTTACAGCCTTTAAGTCCAATAATCAAATTGTAGCAATGACGGGTGATGGTGTTAACGATGCACCTGCTTTAAAACGCGCTGATATCGGAGTAGCTATGGGTATAGCTGGAACAGACGTATCTAAAGAAGCATCAGATATGGTTTTAGCGGATGATGATTTCAGTACAATTGTTGGTGCAGTTCTTGAAGGAAGAACTATCTATGATAATATGAGGAAATTTATTCTCTATTTATTGTCTTGTAATGCTGGGGAAATCGCAGTTATGTTCCTTGGAATTATAATAACCTCACTTCTTTTTAGAGAGCCGATCTTACCTTTATTAGCAATTCAAATTTTATGGGTTAATCTAGTAACAGATGGATTACCTGCCCTAGCAATGGGAGTTGATCCTCCTGATCCTGATGTGATGATACGACAACCACGTGATCCAAAAGAACCAATCCTTACTCGAAAGTCCCTTTATTTTATACTGTATTCAGGATTAATCATTGGCATTGGTACATTATTATTATTTCTACTATACATGAGCCCATACGTTTCAACTGGAGCAAAACCATCAGAAACCGTTATCATTCGTGCTGGGACTGTGGCGTTCACAATGTTAATTGTATTCCAAATGATTAATGCGTTAAACATACGCAAAGAAGAACATTCGTTATTGGGTAAAGAATTCATTCGAAATCCATATCTCTTACTAGCCATAGCTAGTTCAGTTATCTTTCACATCATTATTGTCTATTTTCCTGTTTTTCAAAATATTTTCCATACTACAGGCCTTAACCTTATAGACTGGGTCGTAATTTTGAGTTTTGGAAGTGTTTTGATAATAATAGATGAATTACGTACTTTTCTAGCAAAAAAGATACCTCGCTTGAATAAAATAGCAGGTTACTGGTAGGTTTGCAAGATGGAAATGGAAACGTAAGGATTAATGATCTTTAGATTTCAAATTAAAGAATAATAATACATTTATCAAAAACAAATTCTAAAGAATGCCTTTTATAAATGCTATATCCTAACCCATGTTAAGGGATGAATCATTTTCTAAACAAACGAGGGTGTTCATAGAATGGTATCAATGCGCAGAGTCAAAATCTCTCGAGTTTTTAACGCAGCGATATTCTTTATATTGACCTTCGTTCAAATGATCATGGTCTCTTGGGTAACTATAAGTCAGATTCCAAAATCAGACTATTTAATTGAACAGTTTTTTATTTTCGGTTTTTATATTTCCTTTAATCCTTTTGTCGATCTACGATTTACAGCTATATTAGTATTATTAACAGCTGGTCTACAGCTTCTTTTATTAGCTTTTTTAGTAAACATAGTTTTTTCAAATAAGAATATGATTCAAATATACCCTGAACCTTTGTATGGTCCTGCTCATGCTCCTGAAGAAACACCGCTAGTTGAAAAAACAATTGAGTTAGTAACAGGAGTATCAAAAAAAGCAGGAATTAAAGTAAAAAAAATATTTGTCTATCGAAAAGCTGTACCAAATGCGTTTAGTCTTGATTTATCACCCATACCTTTTTTTCATAGAGCTTATTTGGTATTAAATACCAATGTTCTTGAAATTCTAAGCGATACTGAAATTGAAGGGGTAATTGCTCACGAAATTGCGCATTTAAGCCATGGAGATAGTTTAGTAAGACTAGTACTATCGATTCCCCGTTTGTACCTTAATTTGGCCTATTTTTTCATTTATCTGCAGATTTTAACTGGAATACTAGATGCAATTTTTAATTCACTTAATATTGCATCAGCGATAGAACGAACAATTTTCCTTGCTTTAACGTATCTAATAATAGCTATAGTTACCAAAATTACTGTACGCTTCCTCTATTCGGCCAATCACCAAGCTGAATATCTTGCGGATTATTCTGCAGCTCAATTAGTTGGCTCAGATGTGTTAATTAATTCATTGATACATCTAGGTCAACGTAGTGAAGCTATGCAGGTTCTTTCGCGTGAAATTGACTGGCTCCAGAGTCTTTCTGGAGAAAAAAGAGCCCCTATTTCGTTTATACGTAATATCTATCAGCGATTTCCAAAAACTCAACTTGATGAAGATATTGCCCGAGAAATTGCCCCAAAGCTCTTTCTTGAAGAAAAAATTGATCAATTGATAACTGTTTATGGTGTAGAGTTAGATTATGATATGAGGAAAAAATTAGTAAGTCAAGCAGTTCCAACTTTACTGCAAAGAAGAGAAAAATATTTTGCAAATCTGGATGATGAAGATAAAGACTTAACTCCTAGTTTCTTAAAGGCTAAGACCATTGATTGGAGGAAATTTGACTCGAATGCGAGTCAAACATTGGAAGCAGATGAAATTAGGGGATTTATCGCCACACTGATTGCTCAACCAGATAAAATGGTTTTTGAGCACGAGCTATTCCAATCTTCTGAAAAGTCAAATCATGATCATCCAAGTTTTAGAGATAGAATTCTTAGAATTTTCAGTATTTTTCATTTAGAGGAGTATAAAAATATTCAAGAACAAGTTCTTAAAGAAAGAGAACTTCATTCGAAAACAACACCGAGTTCCTGAACCCAAATTTAAATTAATCATAAAGTACGCGCTCTAGAATTTTTGGAATTGATCGTTCATCAGGTGACATATAGTAAAGCCTGACATTTGAAAGTCTACGTAAATATCCTAAAATTGGTTTAGTGAGTTGTATTGCTTGTCTCCGAGGTGTGAGGATGATGCGAACATCCTCCAATCGCGTAAAAAATGGTAAAAAATCCTTTCCACTAGTAGCTAATAAATCAGAAATTAAAACAACTATTTTTTTTGGACAAATTTGTCGATTTAATTCTTTTTCTGCTGATTCTAAAGCAGAAAAAATGTCAGTTTTTCCTCCAGACTTAATATAAACTAATTGATTAACTAAATCATATTTTGATGTATTGAAATCATTAAATCCTTTAAGAACATCTGGTTGGTTGTCAAATCCAATTAACGCTATATCCTTGATATCTAAAGATAATGTAAATAGAACTGATGTAAGGATTATTAATCTAAGATAGTTCAACACCGAATGGCTTTTATCAATAAGTAAAACAATGCTTTTTCGTCTTTTTTTACGTTTTATACAGATTACATGTTTGTAGGTGAGGTTAGAATCCCCAGATAAGAGAAAATTAACAATAGTTTTCTCTAAATGCCAAGGTCTCCCAGGCAGATATAAAATTGTTTCAGGATATTTAGAACGATCTATTGTTTTGTATATTTTCTCAGCGTGTCCAAGAAGTTTTGGGATGATTTTTCTGAGGAGTAGTTTTTTTTCCTCTGTGGCAAAAAAATCTTTTATTTGAAATATTAAAGAATTAGATTCAAGGATTAAATCAAAATTGGTAGATTCTGACTGTAAAACTTCAGTGACAACACGAGGATAGAGCTCTGCCAAAACTTCAATAACACGGAGATTTTTTGATTGAATAGCTTGTTGAGTTAATTCCAGTGCTGATTGAGTTGTTAATTTACTCTGAAGTTTGAATTCATAAATTTTCTCAATGAGAAATTTTGATTCCAATCTTTTATTAGTTGAGTTATTCAATAATTTAATAGCGGGACTTATATCCCGCTTTCTGATTTTTTTGGCTTCGTAAAAGAAAATATTTGCTCTGCTATTTCCATTAAGCATTCTTCAACTGGTCGATTAACATCAGGGTGTAGTTTGACTTTAGCTGAGAAGACTGCGTTGACTGTAGAGAAAATTATTTCTGGATTAAGAGGTTTACCAGATAAAAGTTTTGTACATTGTATTGCAGCACGAATACTTGCGCCTCTTTCAAATAAAGGTGATTTTCTTGTCTGTTCTGTAAATAAAGCTACTCTGGTAATTAGTTCATCATCCTCACAATTCGTCCTTAATTTGATAATTTGCTTTGATTCTTGTCCTGTTTTATGACTAAGATGGATTAGAATGCTTCTATCGAAAAAAGCTTCGGGAAGAGGGTTTGTACCAATATATTCAGCTGGATTCAAAGTAAAAATAGAATAAAACTCTTTTTTTGCATGAATACTCTTGTATTGAGGGACTTCAATCTGACGTTCATCCATAGCAGCCAGAACACCATTAATGGATTCTGAAGGGGCTCGATTAACTTCGTTGAAAAAAAACAATCCACCTTCATGCATAGCTTTGAATAATGGCCCTGGGATAAAACTTTTTTCACCAAAACCCATTTCAATGACCAATGGGGGATCAAACCACCCACGAAGATGAGTAATCGTTAAATTTTCGTCTCCATCCACACGATAAAATGGTCTTTTCAATGCTTTCGCAATAGTCTTAGCTAATTCAGTTTTACCCGTCCCAGATTCTCCTTCAATAATTACAGAAATTTGATTTTCAATAGCATTAAGTATTAATTGGGTTTCTATATCTAATCCAATTAAATTTTGTTTGCAAATGGTTATTATTGTTTCAAAATCCATATCAAGATCCCAAAAACAAGCTGTTGTTGAATAGGGGTTTTTTCTATTCTGACTCTAAAAGTGGTTTAAGTAATTTTACCATACCCGTATCTTCGTTAAATTCGACCCAACCTTCAGTTTGTAATTCTTTAATCAAGCGTACCGCAAACACTAACTGAATTGCTACTGTTTTGGCTAGTTCACCAATAGAAGCTTCTTGAATATCCTGAAGTACAAATAATATAGCATACTTTGGATTTTTAGCTAAATTAATTCTAAGTGTCTCTACAATAGTTGCGAGTTTTTCTGTTTTCTCAACTAATCGCCTTTGATCTTTGATCAATGAATCTGTTTCTGATCGGCTTGTCTCTAATTCAAATTTAATATTACTGTATTGCTTTTCTAGCTGATTTCGTGACAGTTTTAGCTCATCTATCTCCAAATTAAGATTTCGAATTTTAGTATCGTACATATCACGTTCAAGTTCAAACTCAGCCATCGCTCCACGAGAATTTGAAGCTTCTTTAGCCATTGTTTCTTGTCGCTGCCTTAACATTTCAATTTCTTTTCGTAGTCCTTCTATTTCACGAGTTTTTGTCGTATTTTGGGTTTTAAGATCTACAATGTCAGATTTTTGCTTTTCATACTCAATCCTTAAGTTTGATAGATTTTCTCTTAAATCATTCCTATCAGATTCAATTGTTTGGATTCTCTGGGTCTTACCTTTTAGTTCGATATCTAGATCTTCTGCTTTTCTTTCCAATGACAGCTTCTCTTTCTGCCCTTCTTCTACTGATTTATTTGCTTCATCAAGTTTGTCGGTCAAATTTGTTATTCTAGCTGCTTTTTCAGCTAATTCTTCTTTAAGTACGGTTATTTCCTTGGTTAAGCGATTAGAAATATCCTTAATCTCCTCTTCTTTTTGAAAAAGAGCTTTTTTTGTACTATCTAATTTTTCCTGGATTGCTACTGCTTCTTGGCTTGTTTCTCCTGAATCTAGAAGCAAATCTTCGTTTTCCTGTTCTAATCGAGAAATTTCTTCGCTTTGCTCTTTGTTTTTGGCTTCTAGATTATGATTTTGTTGAGTTAATTGTTCTAGATTGACTTCTTGTGTATTAATTTTCTCTAAAAGTTTTGTATTCTCATCTTTTAGGGCGATATTTTCCTCGGTATGACTTGCTAGAATCTGGTTTTCTGACTTTAGATTTTCAATTTCAATGTCTTTATTCCCCAAAGCTGTCTGTAATTCTTCAATTTCGAGTCTTGTAGTCATTAAAGCATTTCCAACATTTTCAAATTCTGCTTCGATTTTTTCACGATCTTGTCTAGCCTGTTTTAACTCACGTTGCGTTTTATCTAATTGTTCTTGAAGTCGATTCAATTCTGTAATTTGATCCTGGACTATTTCAGAAGATTCACCTGATTGGTTTTGTAATTGCGTTATTTCAGCTTCTTTTTCATCAAGAAGAATTTGCAGATCTTCAATTTTCATTTTTAATGCATCAAAAGAAGCCAATTTAGATTTTAATTCGTCCCTTTCGATTTTTACCTCGTCTAGCTCTTCTTTCGTCACTAACGCTAATTCAGGTCCTATTTCTGAAACATCTATACCTGAAATTCCTTTAATTCCCTTCTTAGAGAACTCTGTGTGAGCTTCTTTATTAATACCCTGCATTTTGTTCTTTAATCCTTCAACAAGTTCTTCAACATCCTGTATTGTATAATATTCTTTTGGACGTTGTTGAAGGGTCTTAATAGATGATTTTGCCATAACAGATATTTCATGGTCTAAGCGTCGTGCTTGCTGGGCAATGCTTTGAATTAAAGCTAATTTTGGGTTTTTTTGTTTCAAAATTCGACATCCTTATTTAAAACTTGAAATTTAGGTTGTAAATTTATTGTATTAATCTCATTAACCTATAAATACTGATTTATATTTTTTTTAAGCATTTAGTTGATACTGGGTTTTTCAAGCGATATAGAATCTTCTTAAAATCTGATTCTATGCGACAGAATCATACCGAATTTTTAACTAACTTCTGTTTAACGTCCTAATCACTGTATATTAACTTGTTTGAGGGGATTCTATGTTTTCTTTTAGCAATTTTAGCTCTTTTTCATAATCCTTTAGACGCCCTTGGTATAGATTGAATAGTGCCAGATCTAAATAAGAAGTGCCTCCATCAGGTTCAAAACCAATTTTTGAAAGAAGTTTAAAGTTTTGTTCTTGGACATCTTTTAGAAATTGAGGTAAATTCTCTAAATTCTTAGTTACTATATCAGCTATCTTTAATGCGCTCTTCTCACCCGTAGCAAGATTTTGTGTAAACGATTCGACTTGAGGAAGAACCATTATACGAAGACGACTCCTTATGTCGTCTTTACTTAATGTTGAATCCAGAGCTAATTTTTTTGACCACTCAACAATTGTTTCAAAATTCCTCAAAGCATTTTTTTCTAATTTAATCCAATTTAGTACAGTTTCTAATGCATCCTCGATGGTACCAAGTTGTTTGAAAAGCTCATCAACCTCATGAATCGAAGTATTTAATTGACCTTTAAGGAGAGTAAGAGAATCGTACAATTCTTCTAAACAATCTTGGTAGGACCTTTCTTCTTCTTTGACATCGGCCATTTTTATCGCTTCTCTTTCAAGGTTGTGGCAAAATGACTTATTATTCAGTTTCTTGTTCAAAAGTAACAAAAGAATTTAACTGTTTTAAAGGTATTTATACAAGGTATTTCCACCGACAAAATTCAGAACGGAGAGTTCATTTTATTCTCCTTCAATTTTGGCTTGTATTAGGGGAATTTGACCTACAGCAATTCCCCCATCACCACAAGGTATGTTCTTATGTGAAATCAATGAATAGGAATTAAAAGTGGAAATATATTTGCTAAATTCAGTGAAAATTACACGATTGTAGGCAACTCCTCCTGATAAGCCAATCTTCGATATACCATGCTTTTCAGCTAGCTCTATAGCTAATTCAGCAAATTTCTTTGCAATCGCTTTTTCAGCAGCTAAAGCAATTAGTGAGCGATTTTGATGGTTTTTAACACCTTCCCAAAGTTCATAAATAAGCTTGGATGTTTGAATTTCAATCATACCTCCTGAAGTGTGCTTAGAAGGGAGTTTAAGATTAATTTCTGGGCTCTTTCCCAGAGATCTTTCTGCAAACGATTCAAGCTTAATAGCTGGTTCTCCTTCGTATGTACGATTCTTCGCTGCCCCTAAAAGTATACTTATTGAATCTAATAAACGACCACAACTTGATGTTAGATTATACGTGTCTTCATATGGTGATTTAATAATTTTTTCTAATTGTCTTCCAATAAAAGTATAGCTACCAAGCGCTGGGATCCATGATAACCATGGTATTGATAGGAGATCCTTTGTTATATCCTCAAAAGAAAATCTCGATAAAAGAACACCTAAAAGAACCCTATAGGGTTGTAAAACAGCTTGGTCTCCACCAAGAAGAATTTGATTCTCTAGATGAGCTAATCGTTTATAACCAAAATAATTGCCAATCAAAATTTCACCTCCCCAAATAGCTCCATCTTCTCCATATCCAGTACCATCAAGAGTAACACAAATTATCTCTTCTTCAGGACTAACGTTAGCGTCTAAAGCAAGAGCACTCAAATGTGCAAAATGGTGCTGAAATTGAAAGAATTGAATATCCATTTCTGAAGCAAGAGTTTGACCTAATTGTGTTGTCAAGAATTGTGGATGAAGATCACTGCCGATACCTGCAATTTCTTCAACTCCCAACAATCTCTTCATGTGATTAATAGAATCCTTGAAAAAATCAATATTTTCAATAGTAGTCATGTGGCCAATATGTTGAGTTGGAAAACAGCGTCCTCTAATTCCGATTGCCGCAACATTATACATTTCAGCTCCTAACCCAAGAACTGGAGAATTTTTAGATAACCAAGGTAACTGAATAGGTTCTGGCACATATCCACGACTTCGACGTATTAATATAGGATACTCTTTATCATCAAAAACATGAAGGCGCATAACACTGTCGTCCGCTCGCTGAAAAATCTTTCGATCATGGAGTAAAAAATAATCTACAACTGAAGACAGCTGAGTTTGTATTATCTCATTGTCAACAAGAATAGGAATATTGCTTGGATTCCCAGATGTCATTATTAGAGCAGGATCCGTTATTTTTTCTGTTATTAAATAATGGATGCCTGTATATGGTAATAACACTCCTATATTATGCAAACCTGGAGAAATTAGTGGTGATAAACTGTACCCTTCGCTTTTTTTAAGTAATAATATCGGTCTAGTAAGAGACTGAAGATACTTTGCTTCGAGGAAGGAGCAGTTTGCAAATTTACGGATATTCTCCAAATCATGAGCCATTACAGCGAAAGGTTTGTCCCCACGTGCTCCTTTCCAACTTCTTAACTTCTTAATAGGATCATCGGAAGAGGTTTTACATGCGATGTGCGTACCTCCGATTCCCTTGATAGCAATGATCTTTCCCTCGTCTAATAAACTTGGAATTTCATACCAAGCGTCTTGAAAATCTTTTTGATCAATCACAATATTACCAAATTTATCTAAAAGAAAATATTGAGGCCCACATTTTTTGCAACATGTTGTTTGAGCATGAAATCTTCTATCCTTCGGATTTGTGTACTCTCTTAAACAATCACGGCAAAGTGGGAATTCACTCATGACTGTTCGGGGTCTATCATAAGGTAAAGAGGTTATCACTGTGAAACGAGGCCCACAATCGACACATGATGAAAAAGCATAATTCATTCTACGTGGATCTGCTTTCATCTCAGTTAGGCATTCATCGCAAATTGGAAGGTCAAATGGTATGTAAGAACCCTCAGAACTACGCTTAGAAGAGCTTTTTGCGATTTTAAATGTTGAAAAAGAATCAGAATCTGAACTTGATAAAATTTGTTCGACATTAAACATTTCATATCGTGCAAGAGCAGGTTTCTTGTTTTTGAGATCATTAACAAAGCTAGTGACATATTCCTCTCCTCCAACTACCTGAATTTCTACGCCTGCATCTCCTCGATTTAAAACAAATCCCTTTAGATTATGCTTTAGTGCTAAATTATAAACAAACGGCCTAAAACCAATTCCTTGGACCACACCATTAATTAAGATGCGACAGTGCACAGATTTCTCACAAGTTTCGATGAAATCACTCCATCTTCTTATTATTAACTGATCGAACTGCGCAAGGGAATTGAATTTTTAACCTAACAATAATTCTTATGATGTAGTCAGGAATAATAAAAATAATGAGGTAACAAATAAGGAATTTAATCCAATCGCATACTATACGATCAAAGGTTTAAAAGTACTGATAGAGCTGTTTTAAATGTGTTTAGCTATTCCTGCGAAAGTAATTAAAATTCTTGAAGATGATCTTGTACTAGCTGACTTCGGACGAGAAGTACGAAGGGAAGTGAGTATCGCATTAATGCCTGAGAAAGTACAATTAGGAGATTGGATTTTAATCCATACTGGTTATGCAGTTTCAAAAATGAGGCCTGAGGAAGCCAAAGAAACGTTAGCGATGTGGGAGGAGATTTGGCAGTTTGAGGAAAAGAATAAGAGGTCTGTCACTGATCATTAAATTTTATCATTTCTGTCTATATATCTGATTATCGAACTAGACTCAACAGACACGAGGGATAGGTTCACCAATAGGTTTGTCAAGAATGCGATGACCACCAATAAGAGTTTTGAGAAATATCCTTCCAGGCCGATCTTTTTTAGCTTCCCCTATAATTGCAGCATTTTTACCAAATGGGCTTTTTCTTAATTGCGTTAGAACTGACTCTGCATCTTCAGGATGAACTGCAATAATAGCCTTTCCTTCACAGGACACATGCAAGGGATCTATCCCAAAAATTTCTGAGACAATCTGTACATCTTCAGAAATAGGAATTTTTTCCTCCTCTACCCAAATAGAAACGTGTGATTTTTTTGCCCATTCAACCAGAACACTTGTTAACCCTCCTCTAGTCGGATCCTTCATAGAATGTATGCGATAATTCAAAATAGGAAGAATTAAAGAGGTTAAGGGTGCCACATCTGAAGAAAGGTTTGTTTCTAATTCAATTCCTTCGCGACTAACTAACATAGCAAAGCCATGATCACCTAAAGTGCCCGTTGTTATAATTTTATCTCTAGGCTGAATTGAGGAATCTGTTATCCGACGTCCTAACTTTATAGTGCCAATACCAGTAGTATTTATAATCATATCTGTTTCATTCATGGTCTGTTTGGGCATTACCTTTGTATCCCCAGCTACAATTCCAATGTCATCCCTCATCGTAATCTCTACTATAGTGTCAATAATCTGACCTAAATCACTGAATGAGAAACCCTCACGGATAACTAGAGCTAATGTAAATGCAACGGGTTTTGCCCCCATCATTAATAGATCGTTAATCGTTCCACATGCAGCTAACGATCCAATATTCCCACCCCGAAAGAAAAGAGGGAATACAGTATAAGAATCTGTTGTGACTACAAGGTCAGCAGAAGTAACATTAAATGGGATGATTGCCCCGTCATCAAATGATTCAACTCCAATACCATTTTCAGTAATTTTTTTGATCTTGATTCGATTTGTTATAAAATTTAATAAAATATCCATCTTTTTCCCTCCTTGTCCCATATCTAGTTCAACAATTCTGTCTTCTATTGCCTTGTTTGTCATTTTTTAGCTCTCATCATTAATTTTTGCCAAGAATTGCAGTTCTTTATTCAATATACCCGCTTTTAAACTGCATTTATCTGAGCTTCGTCAGAAGAAAACCACTTTTATTTTAACAAAAAGCAAAGAATAAAAAGGAGATAATAGACTGATGTCGATTTTTTATTATGATTTAGTGCTTTACAACTCAGATATTATCACAATGGATCCAATCGTCAAATCAGCAGAAATGGTGGCTATTAAGGGAGACAAGTTTGCTTATGTTGGTGAATATAAATCAAAAATACTAGAACAAGCTATTTCAACCTTGGATATGGAAGGAAAAGTTATTATTCCAGGATTTATTGACCTTCACACTCATTTATGGAAAGAATCTCATGTAATCTCAATTGATTTAAGACATTATCGCACTTATGACGAAGTAATCAAGCGAATTGAAGCTGAAGTAAAAACAAGAGAACCTGGTGAATGGGTTTTTGCATCAAATTGGGATGAATCTAAATGGGAGGATAGGAAGGAGTTTCTCACTCGAGAAACACTTGATGCTATAAGCCCTAATCATCCTGTTTATACACATCGAGAAGATGGACATTTAGTGGTTGTTAATTCTCTTGCACTAGATAAGTTACCCATATCAGACCACCCTGGAGTCGAAAAAGATTCTTCAGGAAAACCAACAGGAGTTTTGAAAGATGTTTGGTTAGATTTATCTATGCACTATAAGGAAAAAATCCCAGAAAGTATAGAAAAATCCTGTTATATCGCTGCTTCTAAAGGAATTACTGCAGTAGTTGATAATTTAACCATTATGCCATCAGGACAACAAAATGTTATGTACGCTTACTTTCAGTTGGATAAAGCGGAAAAATTACCAATCCGTATCTTTCTTAATCCAACCCGTGAACTATTAAGTGAATTTACAAAACTAGGTATTACACAGAATTGGGGGTCATCGAAGGTACGCTTCTCAAGCTTCAAAGGTTTTTTTGATGGTGCACTTGGTGCTCAGACTGCTTTGTTGAGTGAACCATATAATGATTTCAATGGGAAAGGAGACCAATTTTTGGATGAGGAGGAGCTTATACAACAAGTAATTGCTGCAGAAAAGAATGAGTACACTTTATGTATTCATGCAATTGGTGATCTAGCTATTGAAAGACTTCTAATTTGCTATGAAAAAGGAATATTGGAAACAGGTATATCTCACTCCTCCCGTCATCATAGAATTGAACATGCTGAAATGATTACAGATTCGCAAATTAAAAAAGCTAAGCAATTAGGAATAATTCTCTCTATGCAGCCAAATTTTCTCAAATGGGAATATCCAGGTGAATTATACGAAACCCGTCTCGGAAAAGAGCGTTCTATGACTTTAAACCGATTTTCCACCATTCATGATAAAGGAGTACAATTAAATTTTGGTTCGGATAATATGCCTTTGTCTCCATTGTATGGAATACGTGAAGCAACAACTTTTCCTTCATCAGAGATAAGAATTCCAATAATTGAGGCTCTTAAAGCATATACAATTAATAATGCTCAAGCATTGTTCATGGAATCTAAATTAGGGAGTATTAAGGCGGGAAAATATGCTGATTTCGTAATTCTCTCAAAATCTCCTTTTGAGATCACACCATCTCATCTCGACGACCAGTTAATAGAGCGAACTTTCGTTGGAGGTAAAGAGGTTTATTCTTCTTAATATTAGTTATAATCTGATAACTTCGTCTGTTTTTTTGTATATGCCCAAAAATGGAGATTTATCATCGTAAGAACTAGCGTGGAAGAAAATGAAATTATTAGAATTAGCAAAGCTTCTTAAAAATCGTGTGGTGAAACTTTTTCCCAATAAAATCGCAGTTGTTGTACTTTATGGATCTACTGCTCAAGGTAAAGATGATAAATTCTCTGATCTCGATAT
>JBHLKC010000049.1:0-16875 GCA_048887065.1 Candidatus Hodarchaeota archaeon | reverse complement strand
TATAGAATTGTTACTATTGCAAAAACCTTGCCAGCTTATGAAGATACAAAAAATGCTAATTATTCTAAGTTGGATCAACCAGAACACTCAGGTGATAAAATTGGACATGAAGAAAATGATGCTGAATCTCTTGATGGAAGGTCTATAAACCTCAATCTAAAATTGAACAATGAAAAGACTGATCAACAAGAATTTGATAATAATAAATCGGTTAAAATAGATTATTCAAACCTCGATTTATCAAAAAATGAAATTCAAGATGAAAAGAAACCCAATGAATTTGATTTGGATATAATTGGAAGAATTGAAGAACAAATGAAACAAGATATTTCTACTTCAGAAATTAAACAGGAGATTAAGAATGTGAGAAAGGCTCTACATCAAGATCTAGAACCAGAACAAGGAACCTAATTTTACATATTAGAGTTAATGATTGAAATCTTTTTCCAAGTGGATTATACTCCTTTTTATAGATTGGATTGGGTAATTTATTTTATCTTATATTTCTTTCATCACAAAATAGACATCTGGGCTGATCTCGTATGAAAAACAGGAATCTTGTGCACTTAGAACATCTGAAAGCTATTTGGTTCACGAAGTAATCTGAATTTCTTTTCTTATCACCTATTATAGAATTGAGAAGCTTCTTCTTTTCATTAGTGCTTAATGGAGTTTTAGAAAGTTGATAGATTGCCCTTTTTCTGTCATTAAGCTGTATTAGATTTTCGAGGATCATACGATTAATTACTAAATTTTCCGTTGGGATTAACTGTTCTGGAAATGCAAGTGATTTCTTTGGATTTTTCATCTCGAAATAGAGCCAAGCAAATTTTTGTACAATTTGTGAACGAATGGACAGACTGTTCCAGTAGAGATAGTGCAAACTCTCTAAAGCTTCATCCCAACGAGAAGAAATAATGAGATCATCAATTTGATAAAAAATTTCAGCTTTTTTCTTTTCAGTTTCATTACACGCTCTTGTTTTTGGTGGACGGGGCATAGAAATTACGACTCTAATACAGGTTGGGTTTTACGTGATCTTTCCCATAAAGGTATTGTGGTAAATCTAATGCGGTACCTTGTGTTCATTATTCGAATTACTTCTTTTCTAACAACAGGCTTTAGTTGTTGTTGCAATGCTGAAAGTCTAATTCTGAGGGCTCCATCATCCGAAATCGATATAATGCCTATTCCAGCTTTTTTTGCCCAATTGAGCTGCTGCCTTGTTGTAATTGAATCTAAGAGATCAAATTGCACATCTGGACATACTATATAACAATAATCGCAAAAATTTTTGAAAATTAATGGATGTTGGATGTGTAATTGTGTTTCAGCCTCAAAAAAATGAATTGAAGCGTCAATTTTGTTAATTGCTGCCAGATCTATACGAAATTTTTCTTGGTTGATCATTTTGGGCAAATCTAGGTGTTTGGAAGTTATCTGGAGTTCTATATAAGTTTGAAATTGTATTTTTTCGACTAGAATAGCATCAAGATAATTAACCAATTCAGTTTCAGTGAGCAAATTAACTCAATTATTATTACATAATTTTGTCTTATATATTCGGAATAGAAATATCAAATTTTGTTGAGGAATTCTGTTCAATTTTAATTAAACAACTTCTGAAAAAGTAAACTAATCTGTATCAAGAAAAAACGTAAAATCTTTAAAAATTATTCAAAAAATCATACAGAAATCCTATATAATAATGTTTCTTAGTAGTTATTCAAATTTTAGCAGGTTTTCAGATTTATAAGCCACACTTGGGAATAACTATTGAATGAATTCTGAGTAAAAATATTCCCTTAGGTGAGATTTAATTGACGAGTAAGTCTAAAATTTCTTCAATAGATCTTCCATTCCTTGATGAAGTATTCTTAAACAGCCCTCTGTGCCAAATTTGTGAATTTGCTAATTATGGGATCGGAGGGGTCTGTTCATTGTTATTGAATAGAAGAATTCCAGTTAATTTAGTAATTCAAGAGTCAAAAATTATCAGTTGCAGTATGCATCGAAATTGGATAAGTGGATTAGGAATTAGTACTTCTCCTGATGATTTACTTGAGGATAACAGATTCTAGAATACTGTAAAAAAATTGAAGCTTCAAATCTGAGATATTTGTATCATTGTGAGACCGATGGAAATTACTACTTCATTTGATAAACTTGGATTTGAACTCTCCATCGAAGAACAGTTAATCCTTCCTAAGATTCTCAACCACAATCTTTTAGCTGTTTATTCTGTATTTGAATATTTAATTCGAATACATTCCTTACTTATCCACTTTTACTTAAATCATCTGCAAAAAGAAAAGCAATCTTCAAAAGGGTTAATCTTATCAAAGAGAAGCTTTCAGCAAAAAATTCATTCTTCACTTAAATTGCTGTTAAACCGTCTTATAGCCGTTCTTAATGGCTCTATCCTCCCTAATGCTAGAAAAATGGATCATGCAAATATATATATAGCATTTTTATACTAATCAACTATTTTTTTCTTTCGGCTTTAAAAACCTCAAACATTAATCATTAATAGGATTCTCTAGAGGTCTTTATGAATGAAATGGATTCTAAGATCAAAAAAAGGAAATTTCAATCATTTATTTCTTTTATTTGTACTCTATAATGTATTATTTATACCATTGACATCGAAAATCATTCCTAGTGAAGCTGTACCACTGGAAACATCAACCACTATTTTAGCAGACACAGGAGTAGCCACTCCTGGGACTTCTATTCAATTTACTGTATGGACATACTCAGGTTTCGACCCTGTATCGACAGGACCCATAAGAATCACTGACTTAAATACAAATGAATATGTAGAGAGTACAATTATTGGAGGTATTGCAGTAATAAATTGGACTGTCTTTGATCCGTTTATAGAAGGAATTCACATCTTCGAAGTCGTATATCAGGGATTTGGAAGCTATTCTGCATCTTCAGGTCAATGTTCAGTATATTTTGATAATTATACTCCTGGAAGTTCTCGTTCCACCTCAATTACTCTAATAACTAACTCTTCAGTTGTGTTCAAAAACGCTTCAATCAGATTCACTGTTGAGCTTCGAATACATTACAAATGGTGGTTTCAAGGGGGATATATAAGTGTAAAAAACGTAAATCTTAGTGGTTCTCCGGTGATTCACACCTATGGTCCTTTACCAAATTATTACCCAGGCACTGATCCCGCCATCATGACATACTCATTTGATTATCAATTACCGACTTTTTGGTTTGTGGGGGTTAACCTTTTCATCGCTGAATATACTGGGAGCTCCCAAAGCCAGACAACTCCGTGTTCTTCAAATCCCCACAATGTTACGGTAATGAGTACAGGATTCTGGCTTATGCAAAGTATTGATCAAAATGAATTACAGCGTGAGGATGATAATTTAGAACTTAATACCACAGTATTAGGTGATTATCCCGTTGGCTTAAGACTGGAGAGTTTCTGCTATCTAAATTTAGAGAGAGTATTAATTGATACTCAAATCCTTATAAATAGGTCAGTAACGTCTTATTTTGCCCCAAACAGCTCTTTTTCATTGAGTAACTTGACCATCATTACTGAGCTAATTGATCCAACAACTTCATATCAATATGCTAATTCTACTGTTAACGTATTGATCTGTGATCGGGCTAGAATCGTTCACACAGAGAACGCTAGTGAATATAAACATAATGAAACAATCCATTTTGATGTTTATGTGACTGAAGAAGATGTTTGGACCCGCCCTGTTGTATGTCAAGTTGAATTTATAGATATAACAGATGGAAATAAGTCGATTATTAACAAGACGACAAATCAAAATGGATTTGTCACCTTTGATTATTTTCTTCATCAGAATATAACTGTAGGTAATCATAATTTTGCTTTTATTACTTCCAGTAGTGATGACTATATAACTGATGTTAAGCAAATATTAACAATCAAAATTAAAGGATTAACTCGAATTGATTTGACTTTTGAAAGTGGGGGAGTTAATCGGAACTCCTTCACAAACATTACTGTAACTGTACTCTCTGGTGATAATGATATTGATGAAGGCCTCGTCTCTTTAGAATTTGCTATTAACCAATCAACCATCATGACACAAAATTGTACTCCTGGTTTAATATTGAGTTATTTCATTAAACATTCTCATCCAATTGGAATAATGACTTATCAAGTACATTTTTTTCAATCAGTCAATTATGATGATCATGTTGAACAATTTAATTTACCAGTATTTTCTAATCCTACTTTTAATATATCCAATATGGGCCAAAATGCTACAGAAGTAGTAAAGGGACAGGTTCTGCGTATTTGGGGACAATTAATTGATGAAATTGGCACTCCAATTTATAATGAAAGTATTCGAATTGAAGATGTTTCAATTGGATTATATCTAGGGACATGTCAAACTAATGATCAGGGAATTTTCTATTATGACTATTATATATCGGATACACTTCAAATCGGGTTGCATTTTATAGAGATTAGTTATGAAGGAAATTATTTCAAATTCTACCATCCCTCAGTCAATAGTCCATTATTTGTTTGTACTATCCGTCCGCCATTAAACATTTTAATACCCAGTAAAGTATATGCGGATAATTGGACGATTATTTCATTAGAAGGTGGACTTTTAGAGCAGGTAGAATTACAATGGAAAGATGATCAGAATGATAGTAATTGGATCTCTATTGCTTCAGTAAAGCTTGATTCATTGGGTCAAGGTAGTTTTAATTGGTCTACACCATATTATAAAGGATTTTTCTCAATTCGGGCCTTAGATGCTAATGGATCCACGAAATATATCACATCCAATATGTATGCTCTTCCAAAAATTACATTCTACGATAATGGGATAGGTCATGTTCTCGATCCTTATGTCTTTGCAGTACATTCTACAGAACCATATGAAATCTGGATTAATGGACAATTATTCAACTCTAGCATCAACGGCGGAAATTCTACTCATCAATATACGTTTTCAAGTCGTGGAATCAAAGAAATCATTATTATTAGCAGTGGTTATTATATTCAATTTAAACAGGTTTCTGTCAGTGTTACAATTTTTGAAGAGTTATTCATTTCTATTTCTATTCCAAGTGAATCGGTGGTAAACAAGCCTGTTATTATAGATGGTACTATTATGGGCGAGATTTCTGGTCCTATATCCAATATCGATGCTCAATTAGTAATAAATGGGGATATTGTTGAATATGATTCAACAAACACAGCAGGGGTTTTTTATTTTCCGTGGATTTTTACAGAACCAGGATCTCATCGCGTTTCTGTTTCTGTCTCTGAAAATAAGTCCCTTTTTTACAGCTTTTCGTTTAGTGAAGAATCTATCATTTATATTCACCCGACTACAGAAACTCAGGCCAGTAAAACAACCCCTTCTCAACCAAATACAGCAGGTAATAGTACATCTTCGAAAATCGATGTAGAGAAGGGAGTCAACGATTTAATTGAACTCAGCGTTGCTGGAAGTATATTTGCTGGACTGATTGCAGCAGGAAATTTCATTAACAGAAGGAGGCGAATCTGAAGCGAATGAAGAATATAACTCACTATCTTTTTTCTATAGGATTACTGAACTTAGTTGGACTCATCTTTATTAAGGATCCACTTTTTTCTTGGCTTTACATTTTTCTTTCATTTATTCTTAGTGGAATCAGTCTTCTTCCAAATTGGTTAGATAAATTTACTGGAACTAAAAGGCAATATGAAGGAGTTCAGTTAAGGAGACATAGACATCCATCAACACATTCTCCTTGGACGATTGGTTATTTTATTCCTCCTATCTTCATTGGAAATAAAATCTCAAATCCAATAATTGCGATCATTATTGTTTCAATAACCATAAGTTGGATTTCTCATTTCTTGTTAGATGCGCTTAATCTTGAGGGTATACCTTTAGGCCTAAAATCTACAGTTTCTAATCATTCTGTGAAACATTACCTTTGGTTAAAACCTAATCAAACTCGTAAGGTCGTTTTTGCAAGAAAAGAGTTCAATAATCTAAAAGTAAACAAATTTTTCTCACGTATTGGCTTGTTTTTGTTTGCATTGAATCTTTCAAACCTTTTACTTAATCATACGAATGTTATTTTCGATGTGGTTGAACAATGGCTAGCTTAAAGCACTTCCAGTTATTGAATCTTTTCTTCTTATTCTTTATTTTAATCTTATGTGTGATTCAGGAAAATTTTTCAGCCTGTGCTATTGAGAAGCAATATATGTCAACTAAAACTCTACCAGTCTTGGAAAAAACAGATCTAGGAATCAATGAAGTTGTTAATGAGACTGAGAGTGTCTTTCAAAGGAATCTTTTCCTATCAAGATCTTGGAATAAGCTTATCTTGAATTTAAGTGTTCAAAATTTTGGTGATTCTTTAGATAAAGTAGTGTTACAAATCACTACCGATGGTGTTCAAGTTCAAGCGATTTTCAATACCTTGGAACAGGTCGGATTGATTAAAGCCATTGCGTATCAGTTTGAAATCCCGCAATCATTAATCGTACATTTGAATTTTACAGGTCAAAAAGAACTTCAGCTTGAAATTCGTCTCTTATTAGATCACATTGTTAGTTGGCGTTCTCCTAAAGTCAACTTCAAAATCAATAAGGCTGAATTAATCGGATTAAACTCATCTCATATTAACGATAACGAGGAACTTATTCTACTCGCCGCAAATCACCAGTACCAAATACAACCTGCAGATTTTTCAATGTTAGAAAAGAAATTATTAGCTCAGAGTTATTTTTTTGCTTCATTTCCTGAAGATAAACAATTAGACTGTACAATTACAGTGGTTTCACAAGGAGCAGAGCTTAACTATGTATCTGTTGATGAAGAAATATTCTATTCTAATAAAAGTCAAGAAATCAGATTCAATTGGGCATTTGATTATCTACCGGTAAATCAATTCTTCCTTTTAAATATTATAATTTCTCCTGATTATGATAATCTAAATGGAATAACTGAAATCAGGATTTCACTCAATATCTCAGGTACTCTAATCCAAAAGGCAAATTTATCTTTTGAAGAATTTTTAGGTTCACATCCAATTCCTGGATGGTTAATGCATTTTATTCTTCTGATTATGTTATTTGGAATTCCTTACATAAAGGTATATCAGGAACAGGTGGCTAATCAAGATGAAAGAATACTTGACTCAAAGAAACAGACAAAGCTATAATAGGAAAGGTAAGTGTACCTTTGGATGATACTTCAATAAATGAAAAACCAATCGTTTTTGTGGGAGAATATTATAAAAGTATTTAGTATCTCCTAAGTGATTACATTATCTTATTAAAACCTAAAGTGATATGGGTTGAGTACAGGGTCATCCCAGTATTAGATCTAATGAGAGGATTACAGATTCATCCTCATCTGGTAAATAAAATCTTTTTTCTCCCGATTCCTCCTCTTAATGATCTGAATGAGCTATTGGAGTCAAATGAACTTTTTTCAATGACCCAATATAATTTTTCAACCATTTTTATAGATTTTCCAAAGAATTTTCCAATCACGAATGATTTCACACAAAAATTGAGAGAACTCGCAGAAATTGTGAATGTTATACTATTTATGACCGAGGTTTAAATTCCTAGTACTTATGTTGAAAATATTCAAGTGGAATCTAAGAAATGACAGTACTCAAACTTATTTCACTTAACGAAATACTTGCTAAATGGAATAATCTTAGTAGAACTCCTCTCAATATTGAAATTATCGATGAAACCATTGGTGGTCTTCTACACGGGTATCTTCACGTAGTATGAGGTGATTGAGGATCATTAAAAACGTTATTTTGCCTAAGAACAATTACCAGACTGTTAAAGTGTAGTCCTGATGCCCATATATTGTATAGTAATTTCAGTGGCCACTTAAGGGTTGCTAATCTAAAAAAATTTCTCTTGAAATCTCAGAACCTTGATCAGATAACAATTTATCAACCAAAAAATCTTCTAGTACAAATTATTTTCTTTAGTAATCTCTTGGATAATCAAAATGATGTTTACAATTTCTTAGTATTAGATACGATTTTTGGATCTCCTCTGGATATTTTGGAATATTTCAAACAAGAGAAGAAAAAGTGGGAAAAAAGAGTTTTTTCTCACCTAATAGACCTTAGAAAAATTGCAAATATATGGAAAGTTCCTATTATGATAATAAATCAATCTGTTATTGATGATAATGGAACGAACCACTATAATAGCCCAATTCAGTACGGACAAGAATTATTAGAGCAATTTGTACCTATAGATATTTTAATTCGGAAAACAAAACGAGGAAATTACTTACAACTAAGAATTTTCAATAATTTTATAGGAGAAACAGATTTCGAATTAGTACCAAAAATGATTTGTTGACTTATTTATCAAGGTCTTCTAAAGAGAGAAATTCAACTTCAGATTTGTTAAAAAACCGCTCTTTGGAATATTTCACTGGAACCCAATAAATTTTTGGATTTCTTAGTTCACCTTTTTGAGCTATATAACCGACCACGAATAAACCCGTCAAATAAAATAGAAACCAGATAGTACTAGCGAATATGGCAACAAAAAAGTTCTTTGTCCGCCATATGTAGTCGAAAACGAATACTATATAAACTAAAATTGAATTGTAAAAATATTTCGGTCGAATATCTAAATTAATGATTAATGCGTGGAAGATGAAATACCAATCGTTTAAAGAGGGCATCATTACACCAAATATTCCTAGGAATAAATAAAAATGAATGAAAGCACCTTGTGTGCTAAATAAAATCCCATCCACAAAAGCAAACGGAGTTACAATCAGATAACCAATTAACATAATAAATGCAAGACGATTTGGAGCAAGTGCAACTTTTTTAGCATATTCTAATCGATTAAAAGCCATTAATAAACCAGGGTTTTCATCGGGAGTATCAATCCCAGAAATCAGGCTAGAACGCAAACTAGCTTTATCAACTATCTCATCATACTCCTCTTCTTCTTTTTTCGTCTCAATCTCCTTGAGAACTTCCTTGGCAGCATAAATATGAAGATATACATGAGTCCATCGAAATGGTAAGCATACAATGTTTAGTACTTTACGGATAAATGGTATTAGATACATTATAATTTGTAGAAATAGATAAAACAGAAATTGTTTTAGAAAAAACTCCAATAAATCAGAAGCATTAAGAACATCGTTTGTGTACCAATTTAGAAATTCCATAAACCCGAGAAATACTAGATCCAAGATATTAACCATATTTTCTTTCCTCTAATTCTTATATAGGATTCTAAATTCACAATTGGTACAGGGTGGTGATTTTGGTGGAATGAATTCTTGTTCTTCTATATAGGACTGAATAGTTGTTAAAGACTTATCCAATTCATCGAAGTCTTTTTGCCTAAATTTTCGAAATATTAGGGACATATTGCAATAATTTACACATAGAAAACGATCTGCTATGAGTCCTATATCTGATAATATCCTAGCACATAATGATGCTTGAAGGATTTCTATGTCCTTTGCATACGGATAAAAAGGCCTATAAGTTTGAATGAATATTAGTGCATTACCAGTCGGATAAAGGAAGACAGCTGAAGGATTCCCGCTTAATCGAAGTTTAGGTACTTGAATGAGTTCATTAATAAGAATAGGTAAAATAAAAGGTTTCTTTTTGCATTTTGTATTTCCTTTATTTAATAATTGAAAAACTAGCCATACTAATACGGTATGAACCTTTTCATCCAGCTCTTGGTAATTCTGGCTTTCTTCTTTAATATAGGCATCGAGTTGCATATTGAATCTAGATTTTAGAAAATAATCTACATTCGATAGTCCCTTGAATATGTTTATATTTGCCCATAGAGGTTTTAGATTCGAAAAAAAATTGAATGTGAATTCATCTATTCTTTCTTGAACAATCTGTTCGAACTCTGTTTTTGTTGAGGGTACTAGACTTAATTTTTCTGGCCATCGAAATTGGAAAAAACGTGGACATATGACAAAATCCTTCAAAAGATAAGACGAAATATAACTCAAGCAGAACAACCTGTTTAGAGGGGGATCTGGGATTCTATTTGATAGATTTGATGATGAGGTGATGATAAGATTCCTCGTGAAAGAAGATACATCGCCTTTTGTAATCTGTCGTTAGGAGTACTTGCAAAAGCAGTTAACCCAAAAGAATCAGGTGATATTATTCGTAATCCTAATCCGAGTAGCTGGCCAGTGGACAGATTAGTATAGATTACATAAAAAATTCTGAAAATTTTAGGGGAAGCAGCAATTTTGATATTTTGAGATAAGCATTTGTGAATAAATCTTCTATTTGATATCAGTACTACATTTTCTAAATAATCAATATGATCTTTCCATTCTTCAACTACAATAATGAATTCTTCAAAACTATAAGTTTCATGGTCGTTTGTTATAATAGTATCACATTTTCCTAAGGATAAGAAGAAGAAAAGATTTTCGTACACGATTCCCAACGGATCTTGGAGGAAACTAGCTGATTTGAAAGAAATTGTCAATCACCCTTGAATATGATATCTTCAATAATACATTATCTTTGGGTGTTTTTATATTCAGAATTCTGATTTTTTATATGGAAACAACAATAATTTTATGTGGGATTTTGAGAGTGTCACAAACGGGAATTCGAGTTATGTTTAATCATTGTATTCATTTACATGAATCACTATACAAAAAGCATGTTATTATTGCATATTGCCTAAAATTTCATGATTGGCTTGATCAATGTCCGAAGAAATGTCAGGAGTATGTTCATGGGGAAGTAGGTAAAATCATAGACATTGAACGCAAAAGATTTAATATAGAATGTCTTCATTTTAATAGAAAATTCGGAAATAATGGTTCTAGTCCAATTTATTATTGCTCTTTAATGATGCAAGAGGACCCTTTCTGTCATTCTTGTCAGTTCCCCTCATATAAAGAGAATATATAGAATATTTTTATTCTATTTTATTTTTTTTTGCACTAATATACGAATGAATTCTTCAGAAATTAATAGTACGTATTTAAAGGATTCTCAGTGGTTTATCTTGAAGAATTAAGTCTTATTCTTGTGTACTCGACAGAGATAATCCATTGCTGATCGAAGAATTAATTCTTGGATTGCGATTTTCAAAAAAGAATTGAGTATCAGAATCAGTTTTCACTAAGTTTTTCCAATATTCTTTTGTTATTGATGTGTTAAAAACTTCTAGAGCTTGATCTTGAAAACCTTGTTCATTTAGAAGGATCCCCTTAAGGAAAAAATACCTGTCAAGCATTTTATCAATATCATAATAGGGGATATGAGCCATTTGTTCAACTGTTGAATCTAAAGCTTCTTGCGCTCCTTTTTTGACCCATTGTCTCTCTGGGTTATCATTAGATATTACATTTCCATACGGAAGAAGTGAAATGGAGGTTGGCTTCATATTAGATTCATAGTTAATCGTCATAGAAGCCCCATTAAACCAAATACGTAGTTCTGTTGCATTACGGGAGCCTTTATCTGACAATATGATTTGTAGTGGGATATCCTCCATCTGTGGTGGCATGATTGTGATTCGAATTTCAACAGGGTATTTTCCTTTAGTCTTACGCTTTACAGAGAAATCATAATGGAAATCGGGTTGTTCCTCACCAAGAAGCCAACGATCATAAAAACTTCTAATCTGCAGCATATATTCTTGATTCCAAGTATCACTAAGACTAGCTGGTAGAAGTGCATGTTCAAACCAGAGTTTGTGAGGGCTTTTTAGGTGCAATCTAGAAAAATTACGCCATATGTACTTTCTTGGAAAGGTTTGGTCTTCCCGTGAGGCTATGAAAAAAGTTGGACATGCATGTAGATTATTAATCACTCCACTACTCTGCCAATCTGTCCTCCAAAGAAATGGCCAAAGAAAAAAGATAAGCGATATTTTGGATAGAACGAATGGAATGTCCTTTTGAAGATTCAAATAGCCAGCTAGTTTGTTCCATAGATCTACTGGCCCATTTTCCAAAATTACTGCTTTTATAGGTTGATTCTTTATTAGTCTTGAGGCTAACACAGTCCCTAATGTGTTACTATAAATTCCAATCCTACTCTTATTGATTGCTGGATGTACTACGAGAAAATCAAATGCACTTTGAATTATTCGTTGACATTTTTTTGGAGCAAGGTTCTTTTTCTGAAATTTAGTGCCAGAATCATTAAGTTCATGATAAAGAGGTAATAAGACATTATATCCTGCGGATTGGAAAAAACTTGCTGTTTTTAGGCTTATATAGTAATCCTCTCTAAGAAACCAATTAGTTACCATTAAGATACCTGAGTCTGAATTCGCAGGAAAAAATAGTGCTTTAGCTATGGTTTCCTCTGTGGATATTTCAACTAGATCTGCGGTTATTCCGATATCTTGAGGATTTGTATAATCAAATTCCTTCCCTCTCGCAAAAAGCCAAAATATTAGTTGGGGTATAATTTCTCTGTTACGAACGATGATTATAATAAAAAGAATGAAGAATGGAATCACAATTAATATCCATTCATTCGCCATCTCTTTAGCTCACATCCTAGAATCCAATTAAACTAGTATGGATTGAATAATTTTTTGATAAAGAATACTGTGTTTTTTACCCTTTAAATTATTCCTTTCTTGATTCAAAAGCATTTTATTTATCATAAGATTGAATTTAATTTTTCTTTAAGTTCTTTTTCAGTGGCTATCATACTTTTTATTAGTATATTTAAAAAAGCAAAGTACTCAAAGAGCTTCTCGTTGATTTCTTTCAAGATAGGACCGTATTCCTTTTGAAACTCTCTTATAAGTACGAGTTTATACTTCTTTTGATTGTAGGGATTTTGTTTTTTGAATTGCTTTTCTCTTTGAATTGCTTTTTTTCTTGATTGGAATTTTTCGAGATATACTAACTCTATTGGTTGTTTTCGTGTTAATCGCGCCCCTTTGGTATTACTAAGGCCACTGTGTTGAGTTATTCGCTGCATTAAATATTTAGTATAGCCTGTATAGATCTTCCGATTATATCCGTGAGAGTGGTCTCCAACAAACAGCATATATACCCAAAATGTCATAAGAATTCACCCTATTTACAATTAATTACGGATTTGGGTGTGTTAGATAAAACGACTTCTAAAGTATTAGTAAGTGACTTAAATACATCTTTTTTCTCCGCACACTGGAAAGAGATGACATCCTCTGAAGAAAAACCAGATATAATCAGGCTTTCACGATTTCGATTGATTGCAGAAAAGCTTTGGATTGTACTTGTACAATCTCGATTCGTGATTATTATTGGTTTACTCGCCTTTTGGGTAAAGATTGTGCATCTAAGTAGCATAGATATGTGGGATGAAGGTTGGTTCGTAGCCATTGCTAGTCGAATGGCAGATGGATTATCTGATCCCTTTTTACCTTTGTATTACCCAGCTGAAGGTGGTGGGATAAAATTTTTTGACAAACCACCAGTCGCATTTTGGGGAGGTGCCATTTTAATGAATATTTTTGGCAGAACTACTTTTGCTGCAAAAGGTATTGTCATTTTAGGAGGTACAGGATTAGCTTTAATCGTTTATTTTCTCTATAGTCACCAATTTGAGAATAACAGTGCTTCAATTATCGCAGGATTACTCGTTGCTTTAGCTTCTTTTCTTACATTTTATTCTCGAACCGCTTATATAGACCCTTTTGTAATCTTTATGGGAGCCTTCGTAATGTTAATTGCAATTAGGGCAGTAGATGCTATCTTTGTTGAGAATAATAAGGTAAAGGGGTATTTTCTGTTATTCCTTGCCATATTTTTTAACATATTAAATTTATTAACTAAAGCATGGCAAGGAATATTGATAGCTCCAGCAGTTGTCATTTATTTAGTTTTTAGGTACATAGAGCGTCATATTGAACTAAAGGAGTTAAAAGCAGTTTGGGGTGATATTCGACTCCAATTTACCTTGTCTACCAAAGATATGGAATCTTTCCTATTTATTCATTTTCCTCTTTTCAATTTTAAAGTACCTTTTCCTTTTTTTGTGTTTATTGTTACATTAGGAAGTTCAATCATCGGTGCATTCCTTATTAAACAATTATTTGTATCTAGTCTAATAATAGCTATAATATCTGCTTTTGGATGTTATGCTGTCTTTCTCAAACATTCTATTGCCAAGAAAAATCAATATTATTTTGAAGGTCTGGTGGTAGGATGCGTTTCGGGAGCTTTTGCAGGAATGGGTGGAGAATTTATAGTTAAGATTTTTTATGAAAGATTAGCTGGCTCTTTTCTTGAAATTGCTCAAGCACTAAGTGAGGAGGATGTATTTACTGGAGGATTCTTTCAAGGGATTCTTTCTTCCACTGAAACTTTTCTTTCTAATGAAAGTTTGGCGTTGCTTGTTGTAGAGCTTATTGGGGTAGCTTTTGGGACCATCTTAGCTTTTTTCCTAGCTTTTTTTATTACTGGAACGTTACTAGATTTGTTTACTCGTGAGAAAAGCTTTCTTAATACAATTTACGAAGGACTCGATATTATTCCCCTCATAATATTAGGAGCTTGGTTTGGTTTTTGGTTTGTCGTCCTTCTTTTCTTGGGACTTTTCTACAATCGTGAAGCCACAGCAATTACAATTGTTGGTGTATTGATAACTACGCTCTTAACATTCATTATTCTTGAATTTCCGGGAATAAAAAATCGGATTACTAAGAAATTTAATCTTAACACACGTTTGAGATCATCAGAAGAAGTATCACTCTTTAAATCGCATCTATTATTTCTTTCTATTGCTATAGTTTTAATAATTATAAGCTTCTATCCTTTTGTCGCTTGGGTACAATTCTTAGATACTAATATTCTTAACGGAACGTTTCCTTGGGAAATTCGTAAACCTGGAGAATTACACGAGCCTCCCACACCTCTTACGTACACCTTTCTTTTTTTTGAATACTATACAACTTGGCGATTTACCTATGGTACAAAGTATAGTTTAGCAGAGAGTATAGGAAGTGCCCTCAATGATTACATGCTGATTGTTTTATTACCTTTTTTCATTGTTGGCATAGCTGCTTTCTTTTTTTCGAACAAGCGTAATCCTGCCCTTGGCTCAGCTTTCCTCGCATGGTTGGTAACAGTTCCCTTTGTATTTTTTCCTGCTAAATTCCAGCTCAATTATTATTATATTCCATTAGTGATTCCATATTTTGCGATTGCAGCGAAAGGTATTGAGTATATATATTCAAGTGAAAGATGGCGAATTACTGTCGATGATAATATAGAACGATTTTTAGCAGGCGGATATTTTTATGTTGATATTGGGTTATCTTTCGTAATTTATCCTTTAATAGACTTTTTAGAGGTTTTTTTTCAATTAATTTCTGGTTCCGTTGGCTTTAGCACATTTTTATCCGAACTTGACAGCTTTGGTTCATTAATATTGTTAGCTATCGTTTTAATAGTTCCATTCACATTCCTTACATTCCGTACACTAAAGACTTTCCCTGGCATTATAACATTGGGTTTTGCTTACAAATTCTTTATTATGTCTTGGATAAAAGAAGAAAATATCAAAAAATTCTACGATGTAATATTTCACGACCTTTTGAAGACACTAGTATCCCTAGATTTTCTTTGGATTCAAGATATAATTGAATTAGGTGCTCCTTTAGTTACATTAATAGGTATAGTTCTACTAATATTCGTGTTTTATTGGTTAAAACCTAAAGTAAAGCCTCAAGCACTAATTATTTTAGGATTATCCCTCTCTGGGATGTTAATTAACGTATCAGTGAACGCTCACCATAACCAAATATATGATCTTCGTTTTCAAGAGATTGCAATATATATAAAGAATCATGGTGGAGGTTATAATTACTCAACCTGGGTTATTCCTGAAGCAGGGGCTCAATTTGCAATGCGATACTATCTAGGATACGAAGTAATCGATCCTGGTTATAATAATCAGCCGATTTCGTCCAATTCGACCTATATAATCGAAAATTACTATCAAGAACATAACCAGATCAAGTTTTGGATACTTATCAATAATTCTAAACATTGGGACGTTCCAGCGTATGCTATTAATTATTCAGCAGGATACCGTTGGTTTACAACTCACGAACATCTAGTAAGTGTGGATGATATCGTTGGATTGACCAGTTGGTATAAATTGCATCTCTTTGTTAATCGTACTTGGATTACAGAACAGAATTATGATTGGACTAAGTTATCTGGATAAAAATGCAACTGAATTTGTAAAAAGACAGAAATAAAGATATAAAGATATGCATTTTCAACTTGATATTCATTGAAAAAGAAGGGTTAAGCAATGGCCAATAAGATTCAAGCAAAACATATCTTAGTTAAAAAACAATCGCTGGCTGAAGACATTATTGAACAGATCAATAGCGGAGCTAGATTTGAAGAAATGGCAAAAAAGCATTCAGATTGCCCTAGTCGAAAGAAAGGCGGAAGCCTTGGTGAATTCGGTAGGGGTGTGATGGTTCCCGAGTTTGAAAAAGCCGCATTTGCGTTACAGAAAGGACAGATGACTCAAATTCCTGTAAAAACCAAATTTGGATATCACATAATCAAGAGGACTAGATAAATTATAGTATGAGCAGGAAAAAGTATAATAGCTCTATTAGAAAAACTTTCAAGCAGATTTTCTAATTTAGCCGGTTCTTCTTCCTTAATTATTGGAGTATCTCATTCTTAAAATGAAATTTTATATAAATTTACTGATTTTTTTAAAAAAGCATAGATAGACAAAATTTTCATTATCTCAATACAAATCTTTTTATTATCTGAACTTCGTAAGAGTAATGAGAAGAATGGCACTGGATCCTGAAATTAGACTTAGCCTCCACCGAATTGAAAACGCACTACAAAA
>JBHLKC010000048.1:0-17618 GCA_048887065.1 Candidatus Hodarchaeota archaeon | reverse complement strand
TCAGAATTAGCAAATCCTGTTAATACCATTGAATTACCATATAATTCACTCGTCATTCCTATATCATCTAGTATATCGAAAGCTTCACTGCTCTCTACATTTGGGGGTAGCATAGATAAGATATCATAAGACGGTTCATAAGAAGCTAATAAGAAAATGAATGGGACAGTTACAACTAATGCAAAGATAATAATAGGCCACGCAAAACGAATAGAAAATCTAGCGAATTTACGCCATAAGTCTCGACCGATTTTTCCATTATTCTGTTTAGCTCCCTCTTCTTCATCTTGAGTTCCTGTTTTTTTGATTTTCCTTGGCCAAGTAATCCTTTCACCTACCACATAAAGAAGTGAAGGAAGTAATGTAAAAGCAGATATTAAACCGCAGAATATTGCGATTATTACACCTAGTCCAATACTCTGAATTAGCTCTAGTTTAGGAATAAGTAATGCTCCAAACCCCATTACCACAACCAACCCAGAAGAAAGTATTGCTCTTCCACTCATAGTAACAGAAATCGTAATTGCCTCTTCTTTGGTTTTTCCTTCTCGTAACTCATCAAGAAATCGTGTAAGGATAAAAATAGAATAATCGACTCCTACAGCTAATCCTAACACAGTTACCATAACTGGAGCAAATGAACCAATTTCGATGTAATTACCTAAGATAAAAAGTAAAGAATTTGCTAAAAGAAGAGCTGGGATCATAGTTACTAAGGGAACTACAGGAGCAACTAATGATCGAAGCACAATAAATAAAATGATAATAACCAAGATTATTGTTAAAAAATCCATCCGCTCACGATCATTTTGAGCTGATTCTAAGCTATCATATGAGATAGCAAGAGAACCAGTAATTTTTGTATCTGTATCAGGGGAGACAGAAATTCCAAGTCCTATTGCAACTGTAGCAAGATCCCAAGACACACCTTTGTGAGTATAATACCTTAACTCTTCTATATAACCGTAATATTCACCTTGTTCTCCAAAACCCATTTCAGAAAAACCAGTACTTGAAATTTCTAATTCAACTATTATCATTGATACTGTATTGTTCTCAAAAAACATTTGATCCCAAAAATCAAACCAGATTTGGGAGTGGTTTGGATATGACATAATTAATCCAGGATAAATAATGAAAGGAGAAATTAAATTTTCAAATTGTCCGATCCCTCGCTGATTAATGGATTCATTAATATGAAGACTGAGTAATAATCCATACAGAAAATTATCGTTTGAGGCTGTAATTGTGGCTTCAATGAGATCATTTACTGTCTTATTTGTCGCTTGAAAAGTTGAATTGAACAGAATGGCATCGAAATAAAATCCTGTTTCTGATTTCAACACTGCAATCAATGATTCGTTTGAAGCAGGATATTCATTCTCAATTATTTCTAATGCTTTATCAGAATCCGATCCTATAGGAACGAAACTCCACTCAGTACTCATAGTTTCCATCACCCTAGATGAAAAGAACGCTGTAATGGGCATTATAATGAAGATCCAAACTAGGATGATAACCCACGCTATTTTAATCTCCCTGTTCTTGATAGTAAACGAAGAAATGATAGTCTTTGCCAATCGGTGGAATACTGACATGGATAAGAGCCTCAAAATTTTGAATTTTCTGTTTTCTGAATACTGAAAAAAGATACTTTTTATTTTCTTCCTAATTGACTAAATTCAAATATGATTATGGCTCAACCTGTCTTTTTTTATATTTGTATTCAAAGCTGGTTAGCTATTTTAATCTATTAGAAAGCTTCCTAATATGATTTATTTAGTAAAGATATAATAGGTGAATCGTCCTTGTTAATTACTCATCTTATTACACACGGGTTATTTTATGCTATTATTTGCACTAGTTATCTTTTTCTATTCATGATTACTTTTAGTCCCCGCGTTTGGGGTTACCAAGACTACCCTGAAGTTATTAAAGAGAAAATTCCTCCTCAAACAAGAAAAGAACGGACAGTGGCAGGAATTATTTCACTACCGTGGTTTCTATTCACCTTTGGTTTTCCTTTTGTATCAGCTTACACATTAAAAACGAAGCTCGGAGGTGAAATACCTTTTGAGATTGCTTTTCTAAATGTATTCATCCTTTTCATCTTCTTCTTTATCGGTGATTTAGTTATTCTCGACTGGTTGATCATCAATAAAATTACTCCACGATTCGTAATTATCCCTGGGACAGAGGAAGAAGATTACAAGGATTTTTCACATCACTACAAAGCGCATGCAATCGCTATTGTCCCTTTGATTCTCTTATGTGCAGTAATTGCTGCTATTGTGACAATTTTTTGAGTCAATATTTCTAAAACTAGGAATTAATTTCAGATGGTCCATGTTACAACTGATTAATTTCACCTATCAATAGGTTTAAATTTTAATTTATTACCTAATTATGCAATTATGATTGATCAAATTAACCTAGAGCGTATTTTACCTGGAAAATTAAAACTTATGATTAGTGTGACCTTTTTTCTAGCGGTTCTAGGGCTTCTAGTAGGCTTACCTTTATTATTATTCAATTTAAACTTACCATCAATGGAAGGTGTGGAACACGATACGAAAGAACACATGGAGCTTAGTATAAGATATACTATGCTCTTTTTTGGAGCATTTTTCACCATCTTTGGGTTATCTGCGCTATCTGGAAGTTTTTTAACTTATAGAAAATATCGGATTGGCTGGTTTATACTTGTAGCGGTGTATTCTATTGGTTTAGCAGGGTGCTTCTACTTGATTTATCGTTTCATTAAACTTGTATTTGATTTTAACCTTAATTCATGGCTTCTTATATCAGCTATTCCTTCTCCTCTTACAGCCATTATAATTTGGGGAGTTTTTTCGTTATTTACGCTGTTTCATAAACAGACAACTAATTATATTTTCAAATAAAAACAGGTGATCCCCATTCCAATAAATGGCATTCTCTTTGACCTTGATGGCGTTTTATTTGATTCGGAGCCTTTATGGGAGAAAAGTGTTGTTGCTACCATTGAGCATTTCTATAATGTGTCTCCCTCATCTGATTTCACGCAGACAATCCTCGCACGATCAAATACAGAGATATTAAAATTACTTATCCAAAATTATCATCCTAGTTATCATTCCTTGGAAGAGGAAATTGTAAAAACCAACGAATTCTTAGAGGAACATTTCTTAACCAATATGGTATCTGAAATCAAATTATTTCCCGAAGTAATGTCTGTATTACAATTCTTAAAAACTCAAGAATTACTTTTAGCTATTGTTACTAATGCTCCTAAAAGAATTGTATCGAAAATTTTGGGAGAAATCCTCAATTTAGACACGTACTTTGATTCTGTTATCACTATTGACGATGTTGTGAAAGGAAAACCGAATCCAGAAATGTTAGTAAAAACTCTTAGAATACTTGACCTATCAACTCAAGAAGTTATTTTTATTGGTGATTCTCTTAGTACAGACGGAAAAGCGAGCGAATTGGCCAATATTCCCTTCATCTTGATGGATAGAAAACGATCATCTATACAGAGCGAAATCAATACAATTGTTTCCCTAGAAGGATTATTAATTTGGATTCAATGAGGTGCAAAACGAATTAACGTCTATAATCTCTGGATATTTGGAAAAAATTTGTATGAAAGGTTAAAATAACCCATTATGCATGTTTGAGAGAGGAGGACAAACAAATTATGTCATCATCAGAACCCATTATTAGAATCATGAAAGAAGAAGATCTCGACAGAATCATTGAGATAGACAATAAAGTTCTTGGAGAAAGACGACCAGACTTTTGGGAAAGAGAAGTTGAAATGGCTGGAAAGAAATCACCCCTTCCATCACTCGTGGCTGAAATAGATGATCGAGTTGTTGGTTTTATTTTTGGTGAGGCAAGTGGTTGGGAATATGGTGTACCAGAGAATATTGGTTGGATTGATACAATTGGGGTTGATCCTGCATATCAGAAGAAAGGTATTGGTAGACTCTTAATGGCAGAACTGCTCAATTATATGAAAAAAGTTGGTGTTGATACTGTCTACACTTTGGTAAATTGGCGAGACTGGGAATTACTTCGATTTTTCGATGCTATTGGATTCAAACGAGGTGATATGATCAATCTCGAATTTAAAATTCATGGTTGATAAGGCATTTTTCAGAAATATACTACTAACGATATAAGAACAGTTGTAATTCTTACTACTAAATTAATGAGTATAAAGAAGAGTAGTACACCGAATACAGACTGGTTCCTTTACTGATGTCTTAGTTCTTATACCTTCATCATAATAATTTTTAACAATACGTTGATAGTGCTGATCAAAATAAAATATGAAGGTGTGATCTAGATGAGTATGGATAAATGTCCAAAATGTGGAGAACGAGTGAAATTTAATGATTTCTTTTGTCAAACTTGTGGGACAGCGTTAACAAGTCCCGAACGACCTCGAACCAAGCAGATTATGAGTTATGTTCAAATTATTGGCATTGTAGAAATAGTACTGGGAATCTTTAGTGCTTTTATGGGAGTACTTTTTGCATTTCTTGCTTATATCTTCCCACGATTAATAGAGTTAGATGAAATTCAGCTCGAAGACATCTCTGAACCTGTTGCACAAGAACTACTAAATTTTGTTTCGATATTTATGATTTTCTTAGTTGTAATCTTCTTTCTTTATGCCATTGCAGCAGTCTGGTTTGGAATAAGACTATTGCAGTACAAAAATTCAGGACGTATAGGAACCATGATTATGGGAGCTCTTAGCCTCATCAATATTCCCCTTGGTACGATCTTTGGACTTGGTGCCCTCTACATTCTGACTAAACCCGAAGCCGAGGCTCTATTTGAATAAAAAGGTTGTTTTTCAACCTTCTATAGCTTTTTTATAAAAAAAATTATTCAAAGGTCGTTACATTAGTTAAGCAGAGATCTTGATCATAAATTTTCTTAAAGTTCCATAAATAATTAGAGGAATTATAAAATAAGGGAAGGGATAAGGAAACTCATAATTTTCTTTTCAGCTTTTCGAAGGTGCTCTTCAAAAGTTCTTCTATGAATGTTCATTTCTTTAGCCAAGTTCTCAACAAGAACAGCTCGCGGTAATTCGTAATATCCCTCACGATAAGCATTTTTAAGTGCTTGTAGCTGTTTTTTAGAAAAGCTTTCTTTTAATTCACTTAACGGTAAGAAAAGAGGATATGGATTATACATATTTTTTAGAGGTGATAACTTCAGTACACTCACTCTTGCTACAGGATCTTCTTTTCTTATATCTTCTAAAATTAATCCAACACCTTCAGATGTTACTAAAAGGTTTTGAAATTCACGACCACCGAAAAAATTAACTGGAGGGAGCTCAACGCAATCGTGTCTTTTAAAAACAGAGTTAAGTAGTAATTTATCACATTCACAGCGTTTTATGACAAGTTGAACATGACCACGCTCTGGAAATACACTCATAACAGTTCCTAATTCATGCTCAATTTTAGAAATAGCGGTCTTAAGAGCATTACTTTCTCCTCTTAACTCTAGAATATCATGTTCAGAATTATTGCACCAAAGTTGGATTTTCACTTCAGGATGATTTCTAGAAAAGCGTGAAAAATGACAATCATGTTGAATTTCAAAGAGAAAATGGTATAACATATGATTCCCAAAGATGAAAAGGTCATTGAGTTTATTAATGTTACCGATTAGAGGAGGTATATATTATTTTATCCCTCCAATTGGAGGTATATCATTATTATGAATTACCTGAATTTTGTTAAATATGGAACCTAACCTTAAGGCACAATTTATTCTTCTTGATGCAACTATTATCTATGGGATCACGCCAATAATTCTTGATGAGGTCCTAGATTATCTTTCACCCCTTCATGCAATAGCTATTCGATTTGGTATCGGTGTTTTAGTTTTTTTATTGATTTTACCCTTTATTAATTGGAAACTGGGGATCACATTCTTATCATGTAAAACTTGCATATTCATAGGGTGGTTCAATGCTTTTGGATTTCTTACAGCTGCAATTGGACAAAAATTGACAACTGCAGGGCTAGCAACCTTAGTATCAACGTCTTTTATCTTCATTGTACCACTAATAGCTTGGAAACTAGAAAATACTCCCTTAAATTTTAAAAAAGTATTAATAACTACTGTTGCCTTCTTTGGAATGTTTCTCATTGGATTTGATGGAGATTGGGCAAACTTTGGTAGCGTATCGACTATTGGAATCGTATTCTTGCTACTAGCAGCTGTTTTTTGGAGCTTCCATATAGTTCTATCTGGTAAATTTTTAAATAACTCCAAAACAAGTGGTCAGGAATTCAACATGCTGAGTTTTATCTTTGCAGTCCTTTTCCATACATTCTTCCCTTTATTTTTCCTTTCCTTGTTTACTTTTGAACCATCAGTCTCTTTACCTTCAACGATTATTCCAAACCTTCTCTTTTTAGGAACCTTTCCCACTATTATTGCTTTTTACTTATATTGCTGGGCAATTACTAGATTGGGTACAGTTCAAACCTCATTTTTCCTTTTCTTTCAAGTGATTGTTCCGTTTTTGATCGAAACTATCTTTATTGGACAATATTATTCAGAATGGACTTATTGTGGGATTTTCATTATATTACTATCAATGCTCTGGGTTTGTATAGGAGATATGTCCTCCTCGCAAAAGGATAAGGATAAGTCTAGTTTAAGAATTCCCCAAAGGATGGTTCCTCGAACTTTACAACCTACATTATGTAAGATATCAAGTGGGAGAGAATTAATGTAAACAGATTTAGTGGAAATGCCAAGAAAAAAACATCAACTAGATATAACCATTCATTTGATTTCTTAAAACGAATTGTACTATATTCTAGAACAGGGTGTTCGATTGTATAGTTATATTAGAAGTCTTTTTCCTTTCTATTCCCCAGAGAAACAACTCTTCAAACACTTGGAAGGAAAAATATGGCTTTAAACACAAAAGGCTTAATATTTGGAACCATTTTCAGTGTATTACTGGCAGTTGTGGTTCTGTCAATGGTAGCATTTATAATGAATTTGGATTCAGAAGATCCTCCTCCTCCTCAAAACGGAATTGGTTACAAAATTGCTACTCGTATGGAAGCTGCTGAAAATAATGTAGAATACGTTTGGTCATACAATAATACTTTTACAAACTTAAATCTCAGTACAGCTTATGAAAAATACATCGATGGAATAAGGATATCAAAAAACCAAATGGCTTTAATAAATGAACCATCAGCAGAATTTGCAAGTATCGAACAGTCGACCCTGAACAATGTTATGGGAAACTTCTATGATGCAATATCTTCCTTAACTGAACTTAGTGATTCCGTTGAAACCATAATGGATATTATTCCACCGACCTTAATCATGGATATCGCTTATGAAGATAATACCTCGGTCGCATTAGTATTCTCAAAAACTGCAAAAGTTGTTGGAGTAATTAACGGAACTTGGACCTTAACAGACTATTTTCACCACGGAGTTCAGCTATTAGTACTAGATTACAGTCTTAGTGACGCAGTGTACCTTTCTCTCTCCGATCTTGAACCTATGCTAACTGCTATTTCAGCCTTTGAAGATTTTATTTATGATTCATTTCCTCTCTGAAGTGAGATAATAATTCTCCTTTTTTTTTATCCCTTCTTTTACTACCTACAAGCTTTTCTTCTTAAAAGGCTTTTTAATAGGAAAACAAGAAATTGAAAGGCACCAACCTGCAATTTTTCTATTTAATTTTAAAATTTCAGCATAATCTTACTAGTCAATTAATACAAAGCTTATTAATTATTAACGGATTTAGAATTTTTATCGTTTTATCAATGATAAATATGTAAATTCACATTAATACTTTGAGGAGAGAAATCTTTGCTTCATTGTAATTGCCCGTTGATCAGAATGACAAAAGGGTTTTCAGAAGTCTTAATGAATCCCTCCCAGCTTCTTTTTAAAGAGCAAATATCTGAATTAATATCTTCTCGATTATCAATCGAAAAAGAAATTGCTTCCTATCTTATAAATAGAGAATTTCAACAATGGCAAATGAGGAATAGGATTTTTTTATGTTCTCTAAGTTTAATGCCTTATGAAAAGAAAGAAGGATTCGTTCAAGAATGTCTATCAAATTTGAAACAAGAAATTCTTGAACTCATTCCTGAGGTATCTGAGTTTGACGAGAGAATTGGAGAAATCGCAGTTACCAGTCTCAACTGGTTAACAGAAAAATGTATGATATGTCCTAGAATAGAAAACAATGATATGGTCATAATTCCAGAGTAATTTGGGTATTAAAGGATACTGTTAATCTTTTCTTCTGAATCCATTAGGGCTTCATCTTGGAATCAATATTCCTACTCCTTTGTTGACCCTGTAAATCTAAATGAGGGGAGTTTCATAGGAGGATACATCCCTTGGAAAAACCATTCATAACCATCTTGTAGCTCCTGATATTTACCAATTAGGTCAATGTTTCCAAAATATCTAGTGACAATATCGGTATATCGAAGATTTTTAATCGGTCGGATCTCTCCCTTCTCTATCAACCAGGTGCCATCTCTCGTTAATCCTGTGAAAACACCTTTAGAAGGATTAACAGGGTTTTGATAATGAAAATGTGTCACCAAAATCCCGTTCTTTGTCTCACTTATCATTTCTTCTATATTAGAATCTCCTTCCCTCACAAACAGATGGTTTGCAACAGGAACCGATTCTCCCATACCTAATCTTAATAACCTCCGATGTTTGATATTATGACCTGTACTTTCAACTCCGTCTTTTGATGCTGTTAATGTATCGTATGCAAGAGCTTTAACGACTCCTCTATTTATTAGGTCTAACTTCTTCGTTGGGAAACCCTCTCCATCAAACACAGAAGCATACAGACCACGACTATCCAATGGGTCACTCCAAAAATCAAGCTTCTCTGAAAACAATTTTTCTCCAATTTTATCTCTCAAAAAACTCGTATACTCTTGGTACCTCAATGCACTGAATCCTGTAAATGACATCATCCTAATAAGTCCTCCAGTTGCCGCTGGATCGAGAACAACCTCGTATTCACCTGGTTTGATCAGTTTGGCTCCGAATCCATCAATAGCTTTCTGAGCTGCTCGTCGTGCGACTTCAATTATTCTTAATTTTGAAAAATCTCTTCTATAATCAGCAGACCACCCAGCTGTTTCTTCTTCGCCATCATTTCCTAAAATAGTTAAAATAATATAACTTAGCGTTCTGACATCATATGCTTCGACCCCAAGAGAGTTTTTAATCAATTTTTCCTGAGTTAAGTTTGAAATCGCCCCTGAAACTGTCTTTATCCGTTTATCAACTTCAATTGCACAATTAATTGCTAATTGAGCAAACTCTGCTCTCTGTTCGGGAGTAACATTTAATGTTTCTTTTGAAACTAATTCGGAGGGACTTATTTTGCTTGAATAAGGCTGAGGTTGGGGTAATGAATCAAAATCTGAGTTTTCTGGAGAAATATTTGCTATTTTTGCTGCTTTAGTCACTGCTCGTTTTAATGATTTCACACTAAACAAATCTGCAGCTACAGATCCCTTCCTTTTCCCGAAATATACAATAATAAGAGTATTAACTTGTTTTTCAGCCACATTTTGGTCAATAATATTATTTGCTAATCGTGTTAAAGCAGAATTATCTAGTGTAATAGATACTTCAGCTTGAGAGGTCCCTAACTTTTCCGCTTCCTTTAGTATCATATTTGCTTTTTCAATTAATACTTCTTTGTTAGACTCCATTAGATCATGTCTCCTCTTACATAATACCTATTCTTACATTATGAAATCGTGCAGTTCCACAACCATGGCCAACATACATCATTTGGCTTGGTTGTCCTTTCCCACAATTTGGAGTTCCCCATAACCGCCAATCATCTCCCGAAGAGGCGTCCATACTACCCCAAAATTCAGGAGTGATGCCAGAATACGTGGGGTCTTTAACAATATGGCTGATTTCCCCATTTTCGATTTTCCATGCAATTTCAGTTCCAAATTGGAAATTTATTCTTTTATCATCAATACTCCAGCTTTTATTGGTATCCATAAGAATTCCATGTTTTGTATCCTCAATTATCTCCTCTCTTTTCCATCCACTGGGTTCTAAATTGATGTTAACCATTCTAATTAAAGGTAATTTCTGTGGATTATCAGCTCTCATACCACCTGAGCTGGTTTTCAAGCCAATAAGAGCAGCTGTTTCTCTTGAACTCTGATAGCCCACAAAAACTCCGTCTTTAACAAGTTCTACACATTTTGCTTTTACTCCTTCATCATCAAATCCGAACGTCCCAAGTCCCCCAGGTAACGTAGAATCAGCAGTAAGAGTAACATGTTCACTTCCAATTTTATAATTTCCTAGGAGATCTGGCGTAAGAAAACTAGTTCCTGCATACGCTGCTTCTGTACCAAGAACACGATCTAATTCTGTTGGATGACCTATTGATTCGTGAATTTGTAATTGTAACTGGTGACCTCCTAGAATTAAGGTTGATCTTTCTGTTGGGCATTTTTTTGCTTTTGAAACTTCTATCGCTTCCTTAGCGATTTTTTCAACATTTCCTAGAAGATCTAATCCCTTAAAGTATTCATAACCCTTAGTTGAGAAATCTCCTCTAAATGAACCTGGATAGGATCTTATTTGTGGAGAACTACCAGAAGAGATTGCTACACATGATACACCACCTCCACAAAAAGTAATTTGCTGTGTAATGAACGCTCCTTCAGTACTAGCGAAAACTTTCTCTTCTCTATAGCCCCGATAATTAGCTTGAGACATTTTAATTAAAGATGGATCGTACTCCCTTATTCGCTTTTCAGACTCAACAAGAATGTCTAATTTTTCCTCGCTAGCTACTCCAAATGGATCCTTTTTAATTGGAGTTGAATAAGAAGCCTCGGCAGCTGGTTCATCAACAAGTGCTATAGGTTCCTTTCGTGTGGCTCCTGAAGCTCTGGCAATCCTTACAGCAAGTTTAGCTACCCTTTCTATTTCACCTTGATTCAGATCATAAGACCCTGCAAAACCCATCCCTCCATCAGCGATGGTACGAACTCCGAAACCTTCAATCTGGGAAAAATTCATCAATGAAATATTCCCTTTTTTGATAGTGATGTTTTCATCGAGTATTGTAATAACTCGAATATCCGCATAACTGGCCTTTTCTTTGTTGCAAACCTCAAGTGCTTTTTCAGTTAAGTCTTGCATTGGAAAAACCTATCTTTATGATTTTTCTGAGTCTTATTGTTGGATTTAATAAACATCCTGAAGAAATTATATGTTTGATAATTGCTATAATAGTATTGAATTTGAGATTCTACAAGATTTTCTTCTTCAACGAAAACATTTAACTTCCCATCGCAGAATACACGAAGATATAGATTTAGAAGTTCGACTCTAGATTCGTTGTCAAGGTTTTGAGGTTTTATAACAGTATGTGCGACACCTTTGTTGCTTTAGGATCAGCGACTCTTGACGGGAGTATAGTTTTTGGTAAAAATAGCGACCGTCCTTATTCTGAACAACAACTAATTGTCTATTTCCCAAAAAAGCAACATAAAAGTAATACTAATGTAAGGTGTACCTATATATCTCTCCCTCAAGTCAATGAAACCTATTCTGTTTTACTTTCTAAACCTAGCTGGATGTGGGGTGCAGAAATGGGAGCAAATGAATGCAAGGTGGTTATTGGAAATGAAGCAGTTTGGACAAAGGAACCTGAAGGAGCGCCAGCCCTATTAGGAATGGATCTAGTTCGTCTTTCTCTTGAACGATCTTCAACAGCTAAAGAAGCTATTGGTCTTATTTGCAATTTACTTGAGTTATATGGCCAAGGAGGCGCCTGTGCAGAAAATGACCCCACCTTTACTTATCATAATTCATTTATTATTGCTGATCCTAGTGAAGTATGGATTCTAGAGACAGCTGGTAAATGGTGGGTTGGTCAAAAGATTAAAGATGGTATTAGAAATATTTCTAATTCATTATCTATTCGATCAGAGTATGATATTGCCAGAGAGGGAATTATTGACCATGCTATTGATCAAGGATACTGTAACAATTCAGATGAGTTTGATTTTGCTAAATGCTTTTCCTATGGAATCTTTCAAGAACCATCAAGATATTCAAGGGAGGGGTTCGGAAATTATCTTCTACAATCAAACTATGGAAAAATTAGTCCAATCATTATGATGGAGATTCTTCGAGATCATTCTACTGGTATTTGTATGCATGGGAATATCAGAACAACTTCCTCTCAAGTTTCTTACCTTTCGGAGAAGAATCATATTCATTGGCTTACTGGATCGCCACATCCCTGCGTTAGTTTCTTCAAACCCTTTATTGTCCCCTTCCAAGATAACCCTATTACTATTGATATTTGGGATAAGCGAGAACAATTTAATTTAAACTTCAAAGAAGGGATTGTTCAGAAGTTACACTCTCTGGAGCAAGAAATTGTGCAAAAAATTCAACAACTGTTACGAACCGATGAATTATCTATGAAAGAAATACGAAATCTTAGTATAAAATCTTTAGATCTTGAATTATCCTTAATTTCAACATAAATGCTTTGTTTTTGCTCAATATAACAATAATAAACAAATGTTTAGGTAATTTGATAACATTAAAAGGATAGGTTAGCATGGATATTGCTGTATTAAGTGATTTTGATGGAACAATAATCACTATTGATTCCTGCGAATTTATTCTAGCGAATTTTGCAGAATCAGAATGGCAAATTTACGATCAAAAGTATAGACATAATGAAATTTCTCTTGAGGAGGCTATGAGGAAACAATTCGACTTAATTAAAGCCTCAGAAGAAAGAATTTTGAGTAAACTTGATGAGGTTGTCTCTTTCAGACCTTATTTCAATGATTTGGTTAATTTATGCCAAAATGAAGGCATTCCTTTTGTGATTGTTAGCGCTGGTCTAGATTTTGTTATTAAACATTTTTTAGAAATACATGGATTAAATAAAATAATAAAAGTTGTATCAGCATCAACCACAGTAGATGATTCGGGAATTTCTCTCTTATTTCCCGAATTACGAGATGAAACGTCCATTAATTTCAAGGATGATCTTGTTAAGAGAGTTCAAAATGAAGGATTTCTTGTTATATATCTTGGGGATAGTAGCTCAGATTTACCTGCAGCTAAAGTGGCTGATCTTACATTTGCAGTTAAGGACTCCTATTTAGCTCAGACTCTTCAATTAGAAGAGGAACCGTTTTTTGAATTTAGTAATTTTCAGGAAATAATCAATGAAATACAGTGGTTGATATATTAACATAATTATCTTTTCTTAGCATCCTTAACACATTCACATCGAAATCGTTGATTAGATGAATATATGGGAATTTAAACTTAGCAGAAAGAAATGGAAGTTAAAAGAAAGTCAGCTTGTTTTGCCACATCAACTAGATTTATTTGAGTTTCAATGAATATGAGTGATAGAGAGATTGATTATCATGGAAATTCGTCAGCTAACTTCTGATGATCGTGAAGCTTTTGCGCGTTTAGCTCACTATGCTTTTGAGCCTACAAACAACACATATGAAAATGTTGTACCAGAGGATTACGAAGAGTCACACCCTCATTTTAAGGACATGAGTCAAGTTTATGGCTGTTTTGAGGATGAAACTCTAGTTTCCACATGCGCTTTTTTCACTTCCACTGTTATTATTCGAAATACAGAATTCCCCATGTCTGGGATCTGGGGAGTCGCAACGGCACCCCATTATCGTAATAAAGGATTAGTGCGCCAGCTCTTACACAAGATATTGAAAGAAATGCGTGATAAAGGAATCTTAATATCTACTTTGTATCCTTTTAAATTTTCTTTTTACGAACGCTTTGGTTGGAAACTAGCAAATATAAATCATCGTTATCATATTGAGACCAATAAATTCATCTTCCGTCCAGTTACGGATAGAACGGTTCGTGAAGTCTTTTCGTTAGATCACATCAAAGAAGTCTACTCTAAAGTTGCAGGCCAAAAGTATAATTATATGGTCAAGAGAACAGAGGAAGATTGGCGACGAAAGGTTGACCCCAAAAGACCTGGATACTTGTTCGTATGTTATGATGCTAACAAGAATCCTTGTGGTTATTTAATGGCGCGGTTCTTGGAACACCAACCACCGCAATCCGAGGGAGTTAAAAAAAGCGAAGAAACAATCTACTTGCCTGAGATATTCTGGCTTGATATTAAAACTAAACAAGCTCTGTTTAATTTTCTTAAAACTCATGTGGATCACCGAAATTATGTTGCTTTCTCTACAGCGGAATCAAATGTCTTAGCATATCTTAAGGAGGCAAGAATAAAGGCTAATGAGGTGTTTCCTGGCTCAATGGTACGAATAGTTGATGTAAAGTCTGTTATTGAAGCTTTTAACTATTCAGAAAAAACAGAGTTCGTAATGAAAGTTAAAGATGACCAATGTGAATGGAATAACAAGAATTTTAAAGTTTCTTTCGCTGATAATATGGCAATGCTTGAGGAGACCTCACGATCCGCAGACGTAAGTATAAATATTGGATCCCTTTCCCAATTGATTGTTGGTTTCAGAACAGCATCTCAGTTATATGATTCGTGGGAGATAGATTGTGCAGAAGAATTTATTGAAGTCCTTGATCAGCTTTTTCCAAGGCAAACTAATTTCTTTCGTGATTTCTTCTGAATGTCATGAGTTTGTTACTTTTCTTTTTTACGTAAAAACAGAAAAGTAACCGCGATTAGACTCAAAGTGATACAAATAACCAAAAAACCTGAAGCTGGAGCCGAAGAGTCTGTTGAGCCGTTTGAATAAGAAATAATAGGCCCATGTTCTTGGTAAACATGTATATTCATTTGATTCTCATCTGTCGTGACATTCAAACTTTGACTCATAAGTTCATTTTTTGATAGGTTTAACCAGACACTAAATGCTTCTGTTAAGCCATTCCTCTCAAATATATCTGGATTAAAAGAATCAACGTTATCATAGCCGATTACGTTTGCTGTACTAAGTAAGACATGTTTTGCAGCCCAATAATCTAGAGCAGCAGGATCTTCCCCTGCTAGGAGTATATTGACTCTTGTAGCTTCATCATAACGTGTTCCTGGTCCAGTTGAAGCTGATGGATATGGATTAGCATTTATCCAGATTGCGTCAATAATATTGAGTGTAGGTAGTCCACATTCAGCCATTAATGTCCCCATTCCCCCAGTTGCAACAGTTGCATGCCCATTAGCTAATCCTTCCGTCTGTACTCCCATATAGTTTTTCAGGGACGCAGTTACTCCATAAACAAAATGTGATTTTAACACGGGGAAATTAATTACCTTCAACCGTTTTTCGTACCCACTTCCATTCCACAGACCATGTTTAAAGCTGATATACGTACCGAATTCAGTTTTAAATTTCGGATATGAAACATAAATTCCTGTTTCAGGGTCAGCTGTATTATAAACTATGTATCCATCTTCCATGTCTCCTTTAGAATACTCATCAACCCCTTTATTTCTGATATTTTGCCAATTATAGCTTGAAACATGGTATTCAGATGAGAACATATCAATTACATCTTGTGTTGATTGAGTATGATTCTCAGCGTTGCTAGATGGGTAATTCATACTCCCACGACCTTGACCGTTATCCGCTACTACTATTTCACCGATAAAACCATCTGGATGATTAATTATGGCTTGTATAAGTTCTTTCAGGATATCTGTGTTGGTTCCCCCTCGTTCAGTCCACTGTGAATTAAATTTTAATAAAACTACATCATCGTAGGCAATTAAACCCTCAGGATTCTTATTTTCTCCTATTTCTTCGGACAAATAAAAGAAAAGATTATGTATACTCATCAAATTAATCAGTTCATCGATGTGTGCAGCGGTACGACCATTCACTACATAAATGTCTGATGCAGGAAAGACTGTTGCTGACTTGGACTCAAGGGTTAGTTGAATTTCTTGATAAGGATTCGGAGACGATTGTTTTAAGTATCCTGTTCCAAAAAATCCTCCAAATATTAATATTACCAGGATTATTGCTTTATTTTTCGAAAAAATTGAATTTATTGGAACATAGAAGATTTTTACTATCGATATTGGAATAAATGTACTAATCGAGAATGAAATGTTATTCAAGGCTGCTTGCTGACATGGATAACTTATTCTTGAGGGTTTGGCTCCTGTTCTGAATACAAACCAAAAGAGACTTGCTAGGGTAAAGAAAAGAAAGCTCTTCTTCAATTTATTCTGGATTAGATTTTTATAAATAGAGAACAACATGAAGCTCAACAATTTTTTATAATTATAAGCATTTTAAAAGTATTTAGACAAGTGAAACAACAAATATATAAAAAGTCGCTAAGTATTAAGGAGGAGAGGTTTCTAGTTGATAAATTCTAGAGTAGAGACACCAATATTTTCCGAATTCTCTAAAATCGATCAAATTGGAATTGTTGTAAAAGATATGGAGTCAACAATGAAGTTCTATGAAAGAATGTTTGGGATTGAACCCTTTCTGACTTTAGTGTCTTCCGTATATTCTGCTGAACTTAAGATCGGATTATTATATTTAGATGAGGTTCAAATAGAATTGATTCAGGTCTTACAGGGAGAGACTATTCATTCAAAATTTCTCAAAAGGCAGGGGGAAGGCCTTCACCATTTAGGATTCTTTGTTGATGATATAGAAAAAGATTTGACTAGGTTAGAGAATGATGGGATTAAAGTCTTGGAGAGGGGAATAATTCTTGAAGAGGTCGAATATGCCTATCTCGATACTCAAAAGTTCTTGGGTATCATTCTTGAATTAATTCAATTTGATTAATCTTTTAATAACCTTTGATTCATTAAATTAATTCAGGTAAGGAGAGTTCTTGACCTGTATAATGTACTAACGATTTTTTTCTGATTGTGACAGTCAGGCCGCAGTTTTCACAGGTCAAACAATATGCTTTTTGTGTTTCATACCAGTTCCAATACCAACTCCGACATCGAAAGCAGCTGGGTTTAAACTGAAGTCTTTTTTGCAACTCAACTGTTCCTATAAACCCTGAATAACCGATTTCTGACATAAGAGTCAACATTTAATGTTATTATTTTCAAACTACATTGTTTATTCAAACAATATCGTAGCCTATTTTTAAGGACCCAAGAATCAGTGTAATAATGACTGATTTTTGGATTATAAAAACGAAAAATTATCGGCATGTTGAACAATATGCTTCATTTCTTGATGTGCTTCGTACTAACCGAATTTTGAATTCCTTCCCACATGATAAACAACGTTTAATAAGGATCGGACTATTCATAACCTTAACTGTACATTTCTTAGAACAGTACTTTTGAGTTTTCCGCTTTTTACGAAAGGTTTTACCGCATGCGATACAAACTCTATTTAAAAGGGGGTTACAACGACCTTTAGAGTGATAATAACGGAGCTTTGAGAGATCTGTAGGGGCTTGCACATCGGGTAGAATAAGCCAATTCTGATTTGTTATCCTTTTACTACATTTATGACAAGAAAAGATCTCTTTAATGAGTTGATTACATTTTTCTACTATTTGAAGGTGATGAAGATAGTCTCCTAGCCACTGTTGCT
>JBHLKC010000047.1:0-17929 GCA_048887065.1 Candidatus Hodarchaeota archaeon | reverse complement strand
GGCATCTTTTGAATCAATAAATTATATTTTGAGCGATAATCCCTTGAAGTTCTATGCAAAATTAATTCATAAAAACATTAAAATTAATGTTAAGTATAATACGTATTACAAGCCCTAGGTATTAAATGTGATAACAAAAGAATTCTGACTTTGATTCTTGGAGATTTTAATCTAATGTAACCAAGAGCTAAATAGTATAAATTAATTAATAATTAAAGAATTATAAAGAAAGCAGATCTCTATGTACTTTAAGCATTATGATAATTATAAAAGAATTATCCAAATTTTCGCGGGATGGTTGGAGTAGTGTTATGAAGATAAGAAGAAACTGTCTTTTCAGGCAAAAACCTGTGCTGTAAAACTTTATAAGAAACACTTTAGAATTCGTGGGAAATTTTCTTGGCGCAGAATCTTTGAAATTGGTGTCCTCGCAGCTTTTAATAAGGGTTTAAGCGGTGGTGGATATGGCCCGTTAGTTTCTTCAGGCCAGATTATCGTAAATCGCAACCCCAAGGAAGCAGTTGCTTCAACATCTTTTTTGGAAGCTATAGTTTGTGTATCTGCATTAACAATCTATATATTGGCTGGAGGAACCTTCATAAATGTCAGTCTTATGCTATACCTCTTGATAGGGGCAATAGCATCAGTACCAGTTGCAGTACTAACAGTAAAATATTTACCTATTGAGAAATTGAGTTATTTTGTGGGTTTTACTACTATTATTCTGGGTACCATAATCTAGATTAAGACTTGGTTTCTATGAATTACTCTATGTTCGATTCTTCTTTATTTATCCAGAATTTTAAAATAATGACTTATCTAGAGTTTTTAACGCGAATTTGACATTAAATGCTTTCTTTTTATAATTTACACTTGAATTTGCAAGGATTTCCTAATTTAAATTATTAAGTTTCTCCTCTATGAGTTTAAGACTTATGTAATTCTGACTAATTGAAAAGGTCATTACTGGTGAGAGATAAATGTCCTTAATAGCTCCGATACACCAAGGAAATCTCTGAGAATATTGTTCTTGCCACAGAAGGTGATCCTCAATAGTCTTGAATACTCCCATTGTTAAAAGATTATATCTTCCTACATTTGCTCTAATCAAAACAGTGATATGTGAGTCATTCATCAGAGAGGATTCCACATCTTCACAATGATTCTTACTCTCAATTAAAGATAAAACTAGTATAAAATCAGGAGGAACTATTACGCGTGGGAATCTTGAAACCGGTTTCGTGATAATTCTGTCTTTCAATAGAGTTTGAATCTTTCTTTGTACAGTTTTTCTATTAATATCCAACTCTCGAGCTATCAGATTTTCATTGGTTCGTATTCCTTTTCCATTTAATACCCTTTTAAGAATATTTATCGACAAAGAATCTAGTTTATAACCACTTATTTTCTTAATCTTGCCTTCTTTAAACCCCTTAGCAATTATATTGATTGGAGCAGCTGGTTCAAATTTCAGAATACGTTTTGTGCTGAAAAACATTGCCTCTGAAGGATGCTTACTATCATTCCTCGAGATTTTTTCCTCCTTCAAAGCACGATCATTCCATGTTTGATAAGAATGAAGATCTTTATGAAATTGGATAGTTAATGTGTTGTAAACTTCTTCTCTAAAGAAAAAAGCGGCATAGATATGTGGGTCTTTTTCAATGAACTTATTAGTTAATTCATCACGGATAAATTCATCCTTTGAGATTACTAATAGAGGATATTCGTTGATTAGATGTGTAAAAGGGTAAATTGGTTTATCTATTACTTTATGTTGAATGAGTTGATAAGTTCTCTCTTTGATTGTATTTCTGTGTTTGTTTAAAAGCAATGAAAGATTACTAAGATTAAAGTCCACTCCTTTACCTGAACAGAGTAAATTCAATAGCTTAAGATTATCTTCATTGTCTAGGAAATTGCACATTAATCTCGAGTAAAGGTGTATTTAGAAACTTAATAAATCTTAGGTAAGTTATACTATAATAGAAAATTAACTATCTATTATCTTTATTCCCTTATTACTAAAAAAACATTTTAATAAAACTGAAGTTGTTTTAATAACAAGGCTATTAATAAAAAATATTTATTTGATCATTATTCTGTTAATTGAATTAAACAAAACTTTTCAAGGAAGACTTTTTCTGTCATCACTTTTGATACAAAAATAATGCAGAATATTATATTCTTGACAATTCTCTTCATTTTATTAGACAACTATTTTGGATATTAACTAAGCTGACTATCGCTCAAAATATAATTTATTAATTCAAAAGATGCCCCTTTTTTCCAGAAATATCCGTACTTTTGTACATACGTTTTATTAATTTGTATTTAGCATCAATACATGACCAATAATCAGCAATACGAGGTGTATTGATTTGGTTATCTCATCTTTTGCAATTTTTCTCGGTTTATCTCATAAAAAAATCAAGGACAATTCCATCAGAAGAGATTATTATGAAATTTCTGTTAGAGTATGATAAGGATCTACTTTATTATCAAGGAAAATGTGCTCGATTTCATTACTGTGAATTAGTTTGTTCTTTGAGCTTCGTATGGCTTAGTCCTGATATTCATTTAAGTCAGAAAAGTGATTTAAGTAATTATAATCCTCAATGTGATAGTAAATATCCAGTAAAACTAATTTCTTTTATGTTTCGAACAGATACTATTAAAACGATGGTAAAATTGAGGTGTTAGGCAAAAATATCGTTTATGTGGAATGTATGATGTCAAAAGAAGAAGACTATGTCTATAAAATACTTAAAAAAGCAAATATTCCTAAATGTACGGAATTGTGGCATCCTTATTATCGGGGAACTGTTGAAATTATCTCCAAAGTTAAAATTGTGAATTTTAATGATTATATTGTGTTGAATACATCAGGAACGGTAAATCCATGCAAAATTATTGAAAAAGAATTAAGTAGAAGCATAAATTTCAAATCAATATCATCTTATCCCTTAAGAAACCAATGGAACAAAGTTGCAGTTATTTCTGATTGGAGTAAAGTTATAAGGATGGGTGAACTAAGTCAAGAAGTTCTCATGCCTGTAGTAGAGGGCAAAATTTTACTGTTCAAATATCTTGGAGGAGTAGATGCTATCCCAGTATATATAGATTGCCTAGATATTGCCGAGGTAATTGCTGCAGCGAAATGGCTTCAACCTACCTTCGGAGGTATTAGTATAGAAAATGTTGCTTCCCCTAAATGCTTTAAAATTCTTGAGGCCTTACAACATAATATGGATATTCAAATACCCATATGGCACGATAATCAACAAGGAACTGCAACTGTCATCATTGCAGGTATTTTTAATGCTTTAAAATTTTTAAATAAAAAATTGAATGAGGCTTCTTTTTCCATGGTAGGAGCAGGGGCCGTTAATATGGCAGTTGTTAAGCTTATGGTAGCTATAGGTGTTCCTAAGAAGAATATTATCATGATAGATTCAAAAGGAATTTTACATCAAGGTAGAAATGACATTAAAGCAGTTAAGAATGAATATGACTTAAAGTGGGATATGTGTCTTAATTCCAATGGTGAAGGGCGGACAGGGGATATAGCTGCTGGAATGAAAGATACTGATATGGTAATCGCAGCTAGTACCCCTGGGCCTGGAATAATAAAACCTCAATGGATTAAAGCTATGGCTGATAGTCCAATCGTGTTTGTATGTGCTAATCCTATACCTGAGATATGGCCATGGGAAGCGAAGGATGCTGGTGCTGAAATAATAGCTACTGGAAGATTAGATTATCCAAATCATATAAATAATTGCTTAGGATTTCCTGGAATCTTTCGTGGAACACTTGATGTGATGGGAACCACAATCACAGATGGAATGTGCATTGCTGCAGCAAAAGAATTAGCTAAAACAGCTGAAGAAAAAGAATTATCACATAACTACATCATTCCTTCAATGGATGAATCAAATGCATTTATCCGAGAAGCTGTGGCCGTAGGCCAGCAAGCAATCAAAGAAGGTAGTGCGAGACTTAAATTAACTCGTCAAGATGCATTTTATCGTGCTAAGACCCTCATTAAGCTAGCAAGAGAACAAATTCATTCTTTGATGGATTTAGAGTTGATCCAACAAGCTCCCTCTGTTGAATAAAGTGCTTCCAAGCTAGAGAAATTTCGCATTAGTATCCTAACCAAAAATTCAATCTATCTGTGAAGAGATGAGAGATAATAGCTGATAAACTGAAAAAATTAACCAAGAGGAATGATTTATGACAAAAGAAGTAAAGAATAAAAATATTGAAGAACTGCTTAGAAAAGCCGATTTACCAAACCGACGGGCAGAAGTATGGCATCCTTTTTATCAGGGAAAAATAGAGATAGTTTCGAAAGTTAAAATTGATAATCTTGACGACTTTGCAGTATGGTACACACCTGGAGTAGCTAAACCGTGCAAAATGATTAAAGAAGAAATAAATGCAACTAAAAAATATAGGCCATATTCAGTATATAACCTAACAAATAAGTGGAACAATGTAGCAGTTGTGTCCGATGGGAGCAGAGTATTAGGATTAGGTAATATAGGACCTGAGGCTTCGATGCCTGTAATGGAAGGTAAGGCTTTGTTGTTCAAATATCTTGGAGGTGTGGACGCCTTTCCAGTTTGTTTGGACTGTCATAATACTGATGAAATAATCACTGCTGTCAAATGGCTTCAACCTACCTTCGGAGGAATTAATCTAGAAGATATTTCTCAACCCAAATGCTTCGAAATTCTTGACACACTTCGAGCTGCTAGAGACGTTAGAATACCAGTATGGCATGATGATCAACAAGGCACTGCAACCATTGTTGTCGCAGGAATGTTAAATGCTTTAAAATATCAAAATAAGAAGTTAAATGAGACTCTCTTTTCTATGATTGGAGCTGGAGCAGCTAACATGGCCGTTGCCAGGGTTATGATTACTGCAGGTGTTCCTAAAAAGAATATTATCATGATGGATTCAAAAGGAATTTTACATCAAGGTAGAAATGACATAAAGGTAGTTAAAGATAAATATAACTTAAAATGGGATATGTGTCTTAATTCTAATAGTGAAGGGCGAACAGGGGATATAGCTGCTGGAATGAAAGATACTGATATGGTAATCGCAGCTAGTAAGCCTGGGCCTGGAACAATAAAACCTGAATGGATTAAGGCAATGGCAGATAATCCCATTGTCTTTGCATGTGCAAATCCTATACCTGAGATATGGCCATGGGAAGCGAAAGATGCTGGTGCTGAAATAATAGCTACTGGCCGATCTGATTTTCCTAATCAAGTGAATAATAGTTTAGGCTTCCCTGGTATTTTTCGTGGAACACTTGATGTGATGGGAATCGCTATCACGGATGAAATGTGTATTGCTGCAGCAATAGAATTAGCAAAAACAGCTGAAGAAAAAGGATTATCACCTGATTATATCATCCCTACCATGGACGATTGGGAGGTTTTCCCTCGGGAAGCTGTAGCAGTTGGGCAGCAATCAATTAAAGAAGGTGGTGCTAGGTTAAAATTAACTCGACAAGAAGCATTTGAAAAAGCAGAGGCACTTATTAAAAGAGCAAGAGGGCAAACTCATTTATTAATGGATCATGGCTACATACCAAAAGCTCCCCAAGTTGATTAAAGGAGTATTGTTCATTTTGAGGAAACAATGAAAAACCAATATTCATCTGGAATTTTAATATTGAAGGATATTTTACTCCCTTTTTTTCCTTAAAATGCTGTTCTTCTTTCCTGAAGTGATAATTTGCTAGGATATCAAGAATAATCTAATTTTCTTGACATTATAGGAGAGAGTAGAATATAATGATTGATTTTTAGTTCATTGCGGTTGATATTCAAGTGTGTGATCATTCCTGGTGAAACTCTTTTCATCTTGAAATATGTCGTTATCCCTTGACAGGAGCAGTTGGTATTATCCTTATTTACAATTACTTTGTTTAAATGTAAGATATTTAGCTTTATCTGCTCTCTACCAAAGTTCTACCCTCAATCAAGGTCTTGATGGCATATAGAAAACTTATTAGAAAAAAATTTATACAATATTCCAAACTAGAGAAAATCTCAACATTCTTGGTAAGAATAGCGGTCAATAAATACCAAATACACCAAAATTGATTTGAAATAGTTAAATCTCATTTAACATACTGGAATAATTACTCTATTATCAATCTAGGTAACAGTTGATTCCCCTAGTCTTATCAAATGAAATACTAGGAGATATTAAACAAGGTGGGATTGTAATAAATTCATTATATTTTCAAGTGCAACCTTAACTGGGTATGAGATTCCTTTTCCGAATTCCAAAGTTAATGGTTGAATACCGAGAATTCTTAATTTGATATTAGTTTCTCGAGCAATAAAATCCAGGAATATTTTCATAGATAAAAAATGAGTCGAAAATATCATTTTGATATCTTTAAGATCAGGGGGAGAAAAAAAACCTATATCGCCAGGTTCTCCCTTAAATTCCACAGCGTCTATAATTAAACAATGTGACACATCATTTCGCCTGAGAATGGAAATAAAATTTTCAGGTTGTGAACCTACGTCGTATAAAATTATTTCCGATGAAATACGATTCTTAAATCTTTTAGCAATAATAGGACCTAAAGCATCATCACCCTTAAGAGCATTACCAATACACAAGATGGCTAATTTATTACGACGTCCTTCCTGTAAAAATCTGGTTAATTCTTTCAAGAGTTTCATTGTTTCTATTATCCATAGAGACTTTTATCTACGATTATTCTCACCTTTTCCTTTATAACTTAAAAAAATTAACCGAACTTCACATCTCAGACTCATAATCCTAAAATATTAAGGAGAATTATTTCTTAGTATTAATTAAGTTACATAATTACAATAGAAAGTATTATTCTTAACATTTTTTTTTTTTTTTTTGTGCGATAATTATGCATAATAATAATTGAGGTTTTCAATCAGAATATTCTCTGTAAATTCTATTTATTACCTTTCTTTACTAGGAACACTCCCAAATCTGTACATACGTTTTATTAATTCAATTTTATCATATTTACACGACCAATAATGAGAATACTGAGGTTTATTAAGTTGGTCATAACATTTTTTGTTATTTTTTCACCTTATTTCATAATTCTGTTAATGACAATTCCAATCAGACGAGGTAATTATAATGAATCTTTTAATGAATAATAAGGTGTTAGTTTATAATGGCGCAGAATGTACAGGATGTCGTTACTGTGAATTAGCTTGCTCATTAAAGCATCACAGTCAATTGAATTTTAACCTTAGCAATATGACAATTATTACTGAAATTACTTTCAAAAAAGGGGAAGAGAACACAAATCTAACTTTCTTAGGAGCTCACTGTGTACATTGTGATCCTGCTCCTTGTCAACTTGTTTGTCCAACTGGAGCTATTCTAAAGGAACAAAATGGTCGTATCTTTCTTAATGAATTACGATGTATTGGCTGTCGTAGTTGTACGTTGGCTTGCTCTTTGAGTGTTGCTTGGTTTGATCCTGAAGTTCATTTGAGTCACAAATGTGATTTATGCAATGGTGATCCTCAATGTGTTGATGTATGTTCAGTTAAGGCAATTAAATTTCTTCCTCGAAATGAAATTCGTGAAGTGCTGGGGGATAGTCTGTGATGAACCGAAAAACTGATCATATGAAGAATAACAATACGCCAGTTTTCCCTCTTCGTTCTGTTTCTAAATTGAATTATATTCCAGACACAATGGTTCCAAATGCGAAATCCTTAGTACAAACTGGATATTTTGTTACTTCAAATCAAAGAATTGAGAAAAAAAGAGAAAAAATTGGCCTTCCTAAAATAATGGCAACTAATAAATATGTTAAAAAATTACTGGAAGGGAAATATCTCAATAAATTGGTGGGTGAGGAATAATGTTTAATGCTTTCTGGGGGTGTAATATTCCTACGAGCCAACCTTTTGTCGAAAAATCAGCTCGTTTGGTATTTAAAAAGTTAGGAATTTTGTTGAGAGATATAGAAGGCGCTACATGTTGTCCTGAAAATGATCTTACTCGTAGAATGGATCCTGAAGTAGCACTTTTAATTTCAAGTGCGAATATCGCCTTGGCTGAGCGAAGCGGTATTAAAGATTTAGTAACATTTTGCAATGGTTGCTATCATAGTTTGTGCCATTCTTACCAAATTCTACAAGATAAACAAGAAATTATTAGAGTAAATGAAAAATTAGGAGTATCAGATTTAAATTATAAAGGGAATATTAGATTATTTCCAATAGCTGAATTTTTAGCTTCAAGGATAGGTATTAATCGCATCAAAGATTACATAACAAATCCTCTTGCCAATCTGAAGGTGGCATGCCACTATGGTTGCAGATTGCAAGAGAGGAACCTTCCTGAGCTTTTTGATGAAATTGTTCGCGGAGTAGGCGCACAGATTGTTCGATATGGTTTGGAAAGGATGTGCTGTGGTACTCCAGCTCTTTATAGTGATCAAGATTGGTCCATAATGGAACGAGCAAGGAATAAATTAATCAGTATTAAAGCGATTCATGCAGATATTATTGTAGTTTCGTGCCCTGCATGTTTTAGACAATTAGAATTAACGCAAGTACTATTAAAACGGAATAAAGAAATTTATGATCTTCCAATCATGCATCTAACTGAATTAGTGGCATTATCAATTGGATTTAATGAGAAAGATATTGGATTGGAAGGACACCGTATAAAATATCAAAGGAAATGAAGTAATGTCAATTCTATTAATGGAATTAACTGGAAGAATTATTTTAATTCTTCCTATTTGTGCAGCGATAATAGTTTTACCCATATCATTGATATCTAGAAGACTCACCGCTATTTGGTCTAGTTTTATCATATTTATCATGCTAGCGTGCATCAGTCTTCTTATGACATCTTTTGATACTCCTTTTCAATTAGTATTCCCATTTTATAGCCTTCCATTAGTGTTTAATTTCCATGCAATTGCTCTTTTTGTTTCATTTATTCCGATTTTCTTAGGTTCATTATCAATGATTTACTCTTATTCTTATCAAATAAACCAAATTCGTTGGCATTATTTCTTTAGTCTACTATTTATCGCTTCCATGGTTCTTCTTGTTCTTTCGGAGAATTTAATCTGGATTTTTATTTTTATGGAAGCAACAACCATAACTTCTGCGATTTTAGTGAGTTTAGGTAGGCGTCCTGAAGCAAAAGAAGCAACGATGAAATACCTTATTATAACAATTTTTACATCTGTATTCACAATCCTTGGGATATTTATTATTAAAAATGTTACTGGAACGTTGATTTTAAGTGAGATTAACTGGGATCAGATTACTTCACTATTTGAGATGAAGGTAGCAATAAGTCTAATTTTTATAGGTCTCTCTACAAAAGCTGCAGCATTTCCATTCCATTTTTGGCTTCCAGATGCTCATTCAGAAGCACCTGTAACAACTAGTGTCCTACTTTCAGGTGGAAAGATAATTGTTGCTGAGTATTCGGTATTTATGATTTTATATAAAGTCATTAATTCTATGACAAGTGTTTTCTCATCTGCTTCTTTCTTAGATATTGGATTTATTCTTTCTAGTGTTGGGATTTTAACAATGGTCATAGGTAATGTAATGGCTCTTGCCCAAAATGATCTGAAACGTATGCTTGCTTATTGCAATGTCTCCCAAATTGGGTATATTCTTATTGGTTTTTCATTGGGAACAGCCTTTGGATTAGCTGCAGCCTTATATCATATGTTCACTCACTCTATTTCTAAAGGCTTACTTTTCCTGGGTGCTGGAAGCGTTGAACATTCAACTGGGGCTCGTGACATTGATAAATTAGGCTCAATTGCGGCCGGAATGCCGTTAACAACTATTTCAATGGTAGTAGGAAGTCTTAGCATTTCAGGTATCCCCCCATTTGGAGGATATACAAGTAAAAGACTTCTTTATGAAGCTTTTTTCGAAGCACATCATCCCGAGTATGCAATAGTCGCAATTCTAGTTTCAGCTTTAACTCTTGTATTGTTCTTGAAGTTATTAAGTTCAGTCTTCTTTGGGATTAATCCAAATTTGGATCTTCCTCCAATCGATGAGATTCACGAGTCTCCTAAATCAATGATTATTCCTATGATCATACTTACAGTTTGCTGCTTAATCGTTGGGGTAATTCCTGATTTTATAATTAATACTTTCATCAATCCAGGTATTACAGTCTTTTTACCTGGAGAAAAACTTGCTATTAGTGCTTGGCCCAATATTTTAATTCAAGAAACAGTATCTGGAGTGTATTCACCAATTTCAGTGACGATATTAATTTTAATTGGATTAATCTTTGGTTTATTCTTGTATCGTGTATCAGGAAGAAAACCAACAATAAGGGAAAGTCCAAGCTACGAAACTATAACCGAGGCCCCTTCAGCAAATCTCCCCTTTACAGGTGGTTTCTATAATCCCCCATATTTGTCTTTAGGGCAAATTTATGTCCCTTCATCGCCATTTGAATTTGCCTCTAAACCCATCTTAAACCTCTTCAAGGTACTCCATTCAGGAAGGTTGACCTCATATCTTTGGTATATTACAGCCGGTGCACTAATAATTCTTACTGCTATTGTATTATTAGCTTGAGGTGAAAGAATCTTTGGAAAAAATTGTAAATAAGACACTTGAAACAATTAAAACAGAACTTGGGTCTGATTATATTAAACATTGGCAGATTCAACCTCATCAATATTGTGTGGAAATCAATATGTCTGAAATACATCATATTTCCTCGTATTTATATAATCAATATGGAGCTCGATTATTAACAATCAATGCTTCACGGATTCAGTTTAATAAAATCGAGTTAATGTATATCTTTTCTTTAGAAATGATTCATAAAAACTTTATCATTATATTGCGGACATGGATTTCAGCTATTAATTCATTCATTAAATCTATTACTCCATTTATACCTGCAGCTAACTTTTACGAGCGAGAAATTAGCGAAATGGTAGGAATCCAGTTTATTGATCATCCTAATCCATATAGATTGATTCTTCCTTATGAATGGCCAAAAATCTCCTGAGATACCAAAAATGAATTCAAAAAAATATGATAATTTAATGGAAATTCCAGATTTAAAATTCAAGAGACTTTTAACGATCCCTATTGGTCCATTTCACCCTGCATTGATAGAACCAGCTTTCTTAACTCTCCATTGCGATGGTGAAACTATCAAAGATGTCAATATTAAGGTAGGATTTAGTCATCGAAGCGTTCAATACATCATGGAGAAAAGAAATTACAATCGAAATATATTCATTGCTGAACGAGTATGTGGAATTTGTAGTAATCATCATGCAACTTCCTATACTGGCTGTGTGGAACGACTTCTAGAGATAGAATCGGAGATTCCAGATCGTGCAAGATATATTCGGACTATCATTCTTGAATTGGAACGATTACACTCACATCTGTTATGGATTGGGATTGCAGCTGATTTAATAGGATTTGAGACCCTTTTCATGCACTCTTGGCGTGATCGTGAAATTATTATGGATCTATTGGAACTAATTTCTGGAAATAGGGTCAATTATGGAATGCAAAAAATCGGGGGTGTGAGGCGTGACATTCCAAACGAGCTAATTCCTAAGATTCGACGAGTTACGAGTGGAGTCAGAAAAGCAATTGAGAATATCTCCTCACAAGCATTATCTGACCGGATAGTAGAGTCACGGTTTAAAAACATAGGAGTCATCACCGATAAAGACGCGCAAAAACTTGGTGTTGTAGGTCCAGTAGCTAGGGCTTCTGGATTGAACATTGATTCAAGAAAAGATAGTCCTATCCTTGCATATGATGAACTCGATTGGCAAATCTGTATTCAGAAGGAAGGTGATGTATCAGCTCGATTAATTGTACGAGTTCAAGAACTTTATGAGAGTCTTTCTATCATTGACCAAAGTTTGGATAAGCTCCATGATAGTTCCAGCAAAGAAATAGCACTTGAAAACATACCATCAATGGGAAGTGGTTTAGAAGCCCTTTTCAAAAGTGAACCCCCTCGTGGTGAATTAGTTTATCATATTATTACAAACGAGACATCTTGTCCTGAAAGAGTACGAATCCGAACTCCATCTTTAATCAATAACAATGCGGTTCCTTCAATGCTTAAGGGATATAGTCTTGCTGATGCACCAATAATCTTCGGAAGCGTCGATCCATGCTTTTCATGCACTGATCGTGTTATATTTGTCAAGGATATTAACAAGAATAGGACTAAACAGCTTTCATTAAGAGAACTTGCACGAAAGAAAAGAAAAAAATTTAGAAGGTTCATTTTGTGAGTGAAATTGAAATAATAATTGATATAATCTTTTTAATCTTTGATATATTAATTTTCCCAGGCTTAATAGGTGCAATATTCTTTGGAGGAATAATGTCTTGGTTCAACAGAAAAGTAATAGCTCGATTCCAATCTCGCCGTGGTCCTCCTTTCAGTCAGTCATGGAGTGATCTTATTAAGCTTTTTTCCAAAGAACAGATAGTTCCTGTGACTGCGAATCGTTTTTATTTCTATTTAGGACCTTTGATTGCTTTAACTGGTGCATATATGGTTTGTCTTCTTTTTCCAATAAGATTTCTTGGTAATTCATTTCTAAGCAGTTTAGGAGAATTGCTAGAGTATGGAGATATAGTACTGGTAATAACATTTTTATTATTTCCCGCTATAGGATTGATAATTGGTGGTACAGCTTCAGGTAATCCATTTTCATCAGTTGGCGCGAGTCGTGAAGGCTCTATGATTATTGCTGTTGAGCTCCCACTTGCCCTTGCTCTATTGACACCAAGCTTGTATCTAATGCATCAGAATGTTCTTGGTGCTTTCAATTTTGCGACAATTGAGGAGGTACAAGCTAATTCTGCTTGGTTTCTTTTCAAATTCCCGTTCGCAGGAGTAGCTGTTCTAATTTGTCTAATCGTTAAGCTTGGTATTCGTCCTTTTGATATGGTTGAGGCTCGTCAAGAAATTATAGATGGGCCTCTTACAGAATACAGTGGAGCTCTTTTAGGTTTGATAATAATTACGAAATATATAATGTGGTTTGCATTTTCAGGTCTTTTAACATTGATATTCCTTGGTGGCGGAGGTAATCTTCAAGCTCCTCTCAATATTATCGCATTTCTCATCAAGAGTTTTGGAGTTGTTTTTGTTATCAGCTTGATTGATGCGATCAGTCCTCGGTTCCGAATTGATCAAGCCTTCAAAATAATTCTCACAAGTGTTGTTATTTTAGCACTCGTGGATCCGTTTATATTAATTGTTACTTCAAACATATGAATGTTAAAGAATAATTTGATGGAGAAAAATGAATGCCGAATATTAAAACAGTAGTAGAAGTATTTAAATCATTTATAAATCCTGCAACAACAAAATTTCCTGCTACTCCTCCCGATCATTTGCCAGAAGGATTTAAAGGAAAGATTCAGCTGAATCAAGATACTTGTATAGGTTGTGATGCTTGTTTACAAGTATGTCCTTCATTTGCGTATAAGCATGTTCATAGGGAGAGTAAAAGAGAGTTATATTACGATCCAGGGGCGTGTATTTTTTGTGAAGAATGCATAAAAAATTGCCCAACTGAGTCATTGGTGATGAGTCAGATTTTCGATATGAGCGCTCCAGCTAATCAGGATACTTTTGAATTGATGATTGAACATGATATGCAGTTATGTAAAGAATGTAAAAAGGCTTTTGCTACAGTTAATCATCTTAATTGGATACAGAAGAAGCTAGAGGAAGCTCCAATTAATGTTGAGAATCGTAGAAAAATAATTCTAAATGAATTTGCGGTTGCTCGTTATTATTGCCCCAAATGTCGTAAAATAAAAGGAAAAGAATTAGGTTTACATATAAAGAAACTATATTAGGTGTTAAGAATGGTATTTATCCAGTTAAATCTACTTTTAGCTTTAATAATTAGTATTCCTACCATTTTCTCTTATCAAGCCAAACGACCAACAAATAGCCTATATTGGATGATTCTTACCTTATTATTCTCCAATATTTACTTGAGTATTGAGATTGAGGATAATAGCTTAATCATAAGTCCTCATGTGATATCTAATATTATAACAGTGCTTTCAATAACTGTTTCTGCTAGCATATTATGGGTGTGCATTTACAAAACTACAAATGAACCTACACCAAAGATTTTTTCTTCCATGATAATATATGAAATCTTTCTTGTTGTTCTCGGATCCTGTTATTTTGTTATCATGAATGTCGTTCCTACTATAATAACCTCTCAAATAGAAGTATCTATTCTAACATTAGGAACCATGGTTCTAATCCTCGGTTTTGCTCTAGTTATAACAGAAAATAATCTCTTTAAGACTGGAGTCGGGTTATTGGCAATACAAAATGGAGCTCATATTGTTATCAATTCACTCGGTATTGTTGCTCTAGAAATATCAATTCTTCTAAACGGACTACAAATTTTCATTGCAATAATTTTCGTTTCGGTTGTAAATGGGCAATACAAAGCAAGTGGCTCAGTCTTAGTTAAAGATTATGCTATTTTGCGACATTGAGGTGAAACATGATAATTAAGAATATAAAAGATTTTGGAGTAATTGACAGAGCTATATCCTGGGCCCGAAAAAAATCTCCTTGGGTCTACCATATGCCATGCGGTGGGTGTAATGGTTGCGATATTGAAGTTGCTGCATGTATTACCCCAAGGTATGACATAGAACGTTTTGGTATGAAGCTTATGAATAATCCTCGTCATAGTGATATATTATTAGTAACTGGAACTGTTCCCGCACAATTAAAAGAATCACTTAAAAGGGTCGTTAGTCAAGTCCCAGAACCTAAAGTTATTGTAGCAGTGGGCACTTGTGCTTGTAGTGGAGGTATTTTTGCTAATGATGGATACTCTATTCGGGCACCTATAGTTAATTTGGTAGATACTGACATTAAAGTTCCAGGATGCCCACCCAAACCGGAAGCAATAATAATTGGGGCTATAAAAGCAATAGAAATATTAGGGTATAAAAATCGTCAAAATTTTCATCGGAAAAATGAAATTTAAATAGGAAATAGAATTTTCCTCAAGAATTTACCGTTGTTTAGAATTATAATAGATGAATATTCGACAAATTATGCCTCTAAATATGTTTTTGACATTATAACCAGATTAGTAAGAAAATAAAAAAACACTTGAAATTTAGAGAACAATCCATAATCTTTCTTTATCGTTAATGTCCAATCAAAGAATTGAAAAGGGATTATAAAGCAGGAATCTTAATGAAACTATTCATTAACAATTGTAAAAGAAGATTTAATTACCATTTTCGATATTCAACAAGAAAGATTAAAAAAAGGGGTTGAGCTTGCTGCTTTGAATCAAGACAATTATGAAAAAGACTTTTGAATACTTTGATAAAGTATTACAAAGTGATTATCATGACTACAACATCTATGGGTAAAATCGTTGATTTAAGCGCTATAGATCCAAATTTTAAGAATGAAGTCGTTGCTGAACCAGGAGGTCAGCATCTAAAGAATTGTTTCCAGTGTTCATCTTGCACTTTAACATGTCCTGTCGCTGAAGTTCCTGGATTAGAGTTAAATCCGCGAAGAATAATTCGAGAGGTATTATTTGGTTTGAGGAAGGAAGTACTAGAATCCACAGCCATCTGGGAGTGCGTAGGATGTTATGAATGTACCGATAGATGCCCACAAAATGTTCGATTTACTGAAGTTATTGAAGCTTTACGTCGTATTGCTGTTCGCAGTAGTGAAAAGAGATTTTTTTTCTTTCCAAAAGAAAAAGACAAAAAACGTCGAATAAATTTGTCCCAAGAAGGAAAACGAAAACATTCGTTTGATAAACGTTTCGCAGAGAGTATATGGTTATGGGGACGGACTTGGGAGCCAGAATACATTGGTAGATATCTTGCATATGGGCGTGGCCCATTTGGAGCATTAATTGGCTTTAGATATGTTTCGATGATTCTTGGAATGCTAAAGAAGTTTAAAATAGAATTTTTTCCTCCGTGGGTTTCACCTGCAAGGAAAGAAGTCAGAAAGATCTTTAAAAAGGCTAAGAGCAAATATAAATGAAGTGTGTATATGAAGATTGGTTATTATCCTGGTTGTTCTCTTCACAAGGTTGCTAAGGAGTATGATAAATCAGTTCATAGAGTTTCAGAAAAATTAGGGATAGAACTTGAAGAACTAAAAGATTGGAACTGTTGTGGAGCCATGGAGGTTGTTGCTGTTAATCCTTTAGCCGCTGAAGGGATTGTGGCGAGAAATCTTGCCATCGCAGAGAGACAAAGCTTAGATTTGTTAGTGGCTGTCTGCCCCGCGTGTTCATTTCAGCTAATTTCTACTAATTATAAAATGGGTCAAGATAAAGCCCATGCCGACGAAATAAACTCTCTATTAGACAATCATTATACTCCAAACAGTGTGAAATCAATGCATTTCTTGCAATTCCTTCGCGATGAAATTGGCTTTGAAAAAATAAAGGAAAAAATTGTTAAAGGGAATTCCTTGGAAGGGAAGAAGGGAGTTGCATATTATGGGTGTTTCTGTACACGACCAGGGGATATTATTCAATTTGAGGATCCAGACAACCCAACTTTCATGGATGAGATAATAAATATCGTTGGAGCTGAAGCTCTTTATTTTCCTATGAAAACAAAGTGTTGTGGAGCGACTCAGTTACTTGTAGCTAAACCAACAGTAGAAACGCTAACAGGAAATATTATTGTTAATGCTAAAGACGTTGGAGCAGAATTTATTGCTGTAGCTTGCCAGATGTGCGCTTTAGCACTTGATGGACAGCAAAAACAAGCTATTAAACGAGTAAAAGGTGGAAGTTTTAAGATTCCTGTCCTATACATTAGTCAAGTGCTGGGTTTGGGAATGGGTCTCGATTATAAATCTTTAGGGTTAAGTTCTAATTACATTTCCCCTAAAGAACTACTAAAACGAGCCAAAATTTAAGGAGACATGTGAAGTGACTAAAAATTGTCTGATAATAGGCGGAGAGATTGCAGCTCTTCGTGCAGCAACCGATTTAGCATCACTTGAAGTCCCAGTCACTCTCATCAATCCTTCCAAGGAGCTCGGTGAAATAACTAGGATGTTTCAAAGGGGTGTTTCGGATTTTGCCTACAGTACAGATCTCCTCACCTTTTATCTGAAAAAGCTAGAATCTAATCCTAATGTTGTTATATTGAACAATGCACGAATTATAAAGGTAAAAAAGAATAATTCTCCTTTTGAAGTGGAAATAGAACATAATGGAGTAACTGAAAGTTTTCTTGCTAATGTTATAATTTTTGCATCAGGATTTGAAATTTTTAAGGCGGAACTTCTTGAAGAATACGGATACGGAATTCTTGAAGGCGTATTAACCATTTTTGACCTTGAAAAAGCTTTTCACAAAGAAAAAATACCAATCAATAATGAGACAGAACGAATTGTGTTTGCCCTATGTGTTGGTTCTCGTATTATACGAGATGGAGCAAACCCTAACTGTTCTACTTATTGTTGTAGTTACTCAATCAACCAAGCTTTACATATAAAGAGGGATTATCCTAACGTAGAAGTTATTGTTATGTACATGGATATTCGGACTGTAGCAAGTCAAGAGTACCTGTATAATGAGGCTAGGAAGTCGGGAGTTCTCTTCATCCGTGGACGTCCTTCAGCTATAGAACGTTCAAGAGATAAACTTATCACCCTGTATGAAGATACATTATCAGAAGGTCAAGATTTATTACCTGCAGACATAATAGTTTTAGCAGTTGGAGGGGTTCCGGTCCCTGGTAATGATGAAATTGCGCGGGATTTCGATGTGCAACTTACACCCAGTGGATTTGTGAAAATAACAGAGAAACCAGTGTTTACTTCCACACCTGGTATT
>JBHLKC010000046.1:0-18150 GCA_048887065.1 Candidatus Hodarchaeota archaeon | reverse complement strand
TCCCATGCTTTTCGGTGTAAACGCTCCTACATAGTTTGGAGGATTAAAAAAAGTCATATCAATAATACCTGGTCTTAAGACATTTCCAGCATAATTAATCACATTGCGAAATGCCCTTTCTTCCCCAAATGCTGCCGCGATAACTTTCTCTGTTCCAAATCCGTTTTGGTGACTAACCACTAAAGTCTCTTCAGAGATGACTGGTTTGAGTTCTTGGACGACTCGTTCTAAATAAGGTGTTTTTACAGAAATAATAACGAGATTTATATCAGTATCTTTTAACTCTGAAACTGATAATTTTAGGTGAGCAGTGTCAAATTGAGCAGTGATAGTCGTAGCTCCAATTATCTGTAATCCGTATTTTTGGATGGCTTCCATATGTGCTTTCCAGATATCTACCAATGTAACATCAACATTCTTTTTAGATAAGAATGAGCCTAAAATGCCTCCTGATGGCCCAGCACCAATGATGGCTACCTTATAATCTTCTCCTGTCAATTCTATATCCTCAAATTACTTGGTACAGTCTTTAATGTTTACTTCAAGACAGTTAAATTCTTCTTGTCCTGATCCATTGTAAGATTTTACTCAAAATATTTATGCTTTTCGCGGATTTTAGTTAAACTTCTTTGTTAATGGAGAAATATTCCTCATAAGCATATAAAGATGAACCCAAAGCTACAAATAACTGCGGAGAAGCTGGAACAGATATAGATTTACCTAATTCTGCTTCAAAAATATCTAAAATGACGGGATTGTAAGCAACAACTCCACCTGTCAAGACTACTTCGTTTTCAAGTGTATCAATTTCCATTACACGTTTAACAACGGAATGAAAAGCCCCCCGAATCATATCTTCTACTATTGCTCCTTCTCTTATTCGACTCAGGATCTCAGTTCCAGCAAACACAGTACAATAACTACTAATTTTGGCTGGATTCGATGATTGGTATGCTAAATCATTTAAATCACTCACTTGGAGTCTGAGTTTTAACGCGAGCTCTTCAAGAAAGGTTCCAGTACCAGCAGCGCATTTTCTATTCATTTTAAAGCCTTCACGCTTTCCATCCCGTATTTTAATGATTTTTGTGTCTTGGCCACCAATATCAACTATAGTTACGTCTTTATTTGGATATAGGAAGTGAGCTGCGTTCGCAGAACAACTAATCTCGGTGATATGGGATGTGGGAATATTTGAGACTTTCACGTTTTTTCTTCCGTATCCAGTTGCTACAATTCCTCTAATCTCGGAAAGGCTAATAGTGTTAGGTAAAGCTTCTTGGAGAGCCTTCTCTGCAGTAGAACGTAAATTCAGTCCTGAATAGCCACTATAAGATCCTAGAATATTTTTATTTTGATCTATAATTACAGCTTTTGTAAAAGATGATCCAACATCTATTCCAGCAAAGAATGATACCATTTTCATTCCCATATTTCTCAATAGAGTTCATGAGATTTTAGATGCCAGCAAGTTGCTCAATGAATGCTTCAACGTTAGTTTTTGTCTGCTCCTCGCTATATACGTTTAAATCATTTAAGTCAGCATCAATTTCTAAACTTGGTACATTGGTTTTCTTTTCTAATCGTTTGGGCATTCCATATCGTGTGTTCGAATTATTGGGACAAGTTCGAGCATTGTGGTAAATAATACCATCAATTCGATACTTATTGATCATTTCTTGCAAATAATCCTCCTTACTCGATTCAGAACGATTAATAAAAAGTTCTGTGTATGCTTTCGCCATACTTTTAATGGGATCACTAGGATAAGCTCCAAAATCAGTAAAAATCCATGAATTACAATAGGTTGACGCAACAACACTTGTCTTTAATTCAGAAAGCTGTTCTGAAAGCGCTCTTAGTTTTCCCCAAATTGGCATTCCCTCCCAATAGACTCTGTATTTTTCATTAGGTACTGCTGCTATTCCTTGTTCTATACGTTCTGTAAGTTCTTGTTTTAATTGTTTGTAATAATTTATTGCAATGTCTTTACCTCTTAAAACAACGGCAGGCAACATATGGATACATCCATCCCAAAATGTGAGTGGAGATGGATTTACTGTAGCAGTCTCCAAAATCTCCAACCATAAATTACTACATTTTAATGACTTATTGAGAACCAATTCGAGTTTTTTCTTTTCAAAAGACTGGTTGGTCATTTTTTCGAGAGACGCTATCATTAGTCTGAGTTGCTCTTCCACAGTCTTAATGTGACTCTGAGAGAGCTCATTTATGAAACTTGGAGAATTTATCCCTAATAATGGCACATTAAACTCACGTGCATAAAAAGAAAACCAATCCTGAACATCTCGACATTGATTGGTGTTATAAACAAGTAGATCAGGCTTTGGTACTTCATTTACTCCATAAGCTTCGGATAATGCTGTTTCTTTCTTTAAGAAAGCTCCAATATCACTTGTGAGGTATGAACAAATTTCAGGTGAATAACCTTGTGCGACTGCAACAGGAATATACGTATTTGCTGTACGACTAGCTCCTAAAATAGCAGTATGATTTTCTGGATAATAAACATCATAATCAAAGGCTATTAGCAATTCAGCAGGGCCAACACTGGAACACCAAGCCACTTTTCGACTTGGATCTTTGACAGCACTATCTAGGTCTTGGTAATAGGTAGTTGCAATTCTCTTAAGGTCTTTAGCGGAACGAATGGGTTGTCGAGTCAATCTACTTAAGTCTCCAATAGTTATGAAAAAGGAAATCTTCTTTTTCCTAATGTCCTTTTTAAAATTTTTAGGAAATATAATTTTCGGTTGTTATCTAGAGTTGTCTTAGAGTTTCATAGTATCGTTTAGGTAAAGTTTGATAAAGGTTGGTTGCCCACCAACTATATTCCTTTTGTTCTTTAGAGACCTTTCCAACTATTTTTCCTGGAACCCCAAGGACTACGCTATTTGATTCTATTATTTTTTTCCTTGGCACAACACACCCGCCTCCAATTATACATTCATCTCCAATCTTCGCCCAATCCATTACAATTGCATTTATTCCCACAAGAACATGGTTTCCTAGCTCTGATTGATGAACAACAGCCCCATGTCCAATATGACAATTTTTACCTAAAATTGTATTATGATCAGGAACAGAGTGAATTACACATGTATCCTGAATATTTGTACCATCACCAATCTCAATATTTCCCCAATCTCCTCGTAAAACAGCATTAGGCCCAATAAAACAGTTGGCTCCTATTTTTACGCTTCCTATGATTGTAGCTGATGGAAAAACATATGTAGTATTGGAAATCTCTGGTTTTTTACCCTCAAATTCATATAAAACCATTTTAGTCACCAAAAAAAGAATCTTACAGAAACCTCGTATAATATTTAAAAAGAATACATATCACACATCTGTGTTTTTTAGAAGACATAAAATGGAGAATCACTCATGTACGAGAATATAAAATTCGAAGTTTCGGCAGAAGGAATTGCTACAATCACCTTTATCCGTGAAAAAGCTTTAAACGCAATCAATACGAAGACAGCTAAAGAATTGGAAGACGTTATCAACAAAATAGAAGAAGACTCCAAAATTCGTGTTTTGGTGTTCAAAGGATCAGGAAGAGCATTTATTGCTGGTGCTGACATAAAAGAATTCAAGGGTAAAACAATTCCTGTAACCAAAAAATTCAGTCAAAATCTACAAAAAGTATTCAACAAAATCGAAATGCTATCAATTCCAGTGATTGCCGCGGTTAACGGATACTGTCTTGGCGGAGGTTTGGAATTAGCTATGGCCTGTGACTTTAGAATTGTCTCAAAAAAAGCTGTTTTTGGCCAACCAGAAATCAAATTAGGTCTTATTCCTGGAGCTGGAGGCACACAACGACTTCCTCGGTTAATTGGTAAGACTTTTGCTAAGGAGATCATTCTCATTGGAGATACTATTAATGCAGAAAAAGCTTTAACAGTAGGATTAGTAAATAAAGTAGTTGAACCAGAAGAGTTAGATACAACAGTATCGGAATTTGCAATGAGATTAGCTAAAGGGCCAAGATTTGCTATCGCCCAAGCCAAAGAAGCTATTGATAGAGGGACTGAAATGTCTTGGCTTGATGCCATTCAAATGGAAGCTAGTCTTTTCTCACTTTGTTACACTTCTGAGGACTTTACTGAAGGTGTTAATGCGTTCCTCGAAAAACGAAAACCTAATTTCAAGTAATCGTAAATATATTCTCGCTTTTTTCTACCTTCTTTTCCTTTTTTGGCTAAAAGGATTGATTAATGAATAAATACATGGTGAAAATCATTGTGTTTATGATTAAAGATTTAAAGCACCTATTCATTTACGAATTAATGAGCATTTAATTTAAATAAAGTATCGGTAGTTGTTTGTGTGAAATGACAGAGAAAATTAGACGATCAGAAAAAGAATGGCGAAAAATCCTTACAAAAGAACAGTTCCATATCTTACGAGAAAAAGGGACGGAAAGAGCTTTCACAGGTAAATATTGGAACCATTTTAAGGAGGGTACTTATTACTGTGCTGGCTGTAAATCACCTTTATTTGAATCAGAGACAAAATTTGAATCTAATTGTGGCTGGCCTAGTTTCACGGCCCCAATTTCCAGTATGATTAAAGAAGAAAAAGACACAAGTTTTGGGATGATACGAACAGAGGTTCTTTGTAAAAAATGTGGTGGACATCTTGGACATGTTTTCGCTGATGGCCCGAAAGAAAGAGGAGGATTACGTTACTGTATAAATTCATCATCCCTTGAATTTATTGAAGAATCGTATAGAAAATTTTCGATACAAAATGATTGATACACCTGTTATACCAATGATCGTTGATGCTATGATGATCATTCCTATAACTGTTAAAATCCATGATAAATTGCTTTTACTTCTGGGAATGTCCGTTGTTGTGGGACTAGTTTTTTGAAATGATAGATCAGTTTCAAAGGCAATTACAAATGGTGTAACATAAGAGTCAATTTGAATTCCGTCGTAAGAAATAACCTTTACATGCGCTTTTACTGTGTAATGGGAGGGAGGATCAGAAGAGATGAAGATTTCAGACAATAAGAAACGCGTATTTGTCTGAAAAACCCCAAGGCTAGAGGGGTTATAATTAAACTTTTTCTTAATAATATTGGATTTTTGTAGCCAAAATACTTCTAACTCAATTTCTAGATAGTAGGACAGGATATCATGGACAACAATAGAAATAATCGCATCTAGGGTGTCAGCAATACCATCAGCATCAGTATCCTTTTGAATAAACTTGACTAAACCAATTGATAAAGGTTGAACAAGGTAGAATTGACTAAGATCATACTGACTTTCTAAGAACATAGGCTCTGCAGAAATAAGGAACTGGCCTTTACCATCTTCCGCAAATAATGGCACCATGATAATTTTTATTTCTGAATTCACCTTAAATTCGTCAGCTTTGTCGTGAATAGCCAAAAAATAGTAGTATGGAATCTGAAGAGTAATATTATGAACACCTACAGAAAAATATTGCTTTAATAGAGTTACATTTCCAAGATAAGCTTCATAAAACTGATTTAATTGTGCATAAAATCCAATAGAAAATCCATAATTACTTGTAATTGTCATATTGACAGTTAATATCACAAATACTGCATCAAATTTTCCATCTTGGTCACTATCCAAGGCATAGTCAATAACTTTTGACATCGTATTCACTGGGAGCGTATAATTGAGTTTACTGATGTTAAAGGCAAAGTGGGGTATATTCGATCCTGCTATGGTCAATGAACTCGTGTTCGAAATCGAAACATTACCATATATCATTTGGTTAAACCCTTCCCTAGCAATTGTTTCAGCACTGAAATAGAAGATTATGCTATAATTGTTCGGTTCACTTGCAACTAAGCTGGTTGAATTCTTAATATTTATTAGCAAATAATCATTTTCTGAAAAGAGATCAATGGCTATTGTATATGATCCTATTTTATTCACTCTAATGGTTGTATTAACAGAAAAACCATTATACAGATTTTGTGAACCAGTATTTATAAAACTGATCTCTGGTAACTTAATGATGAAAGCATCAACATACATTGAATACTCTCGGTAATCTACACTCGGTAAAATTCCCACATGAAAAGTAAAATCAATTAGGGATAGATTGTGTTCTTGAAAACGATGACGAAGGCCATATTGGCTATCTGGTGAGAAAATGCTTGCTGAATAGACTTCAAGTCCGCCAATATAGCTGCTATTATACAGATCTACTGCATTAATCCTTATTGTTAGATTTGATATCCCTACATTGATTTCCTTATTGAACTCAATAGTCTTAGAAAATTCTCCTTGAAGAGGGTCATAATCCCTCACTTCAAATTCAAAATTAACCTCGATTTGTTGTGTCGATGTTATTTCCCATATTAATTCTAATCCTGCTTCAGAAGAAGAGTTATATTTTGTACCACCGAAAAAATTCGAAAATCTTACTAAAGCTGGTTCAAAAGCAGAAAAGTTATAATATTGACTTACATAAGGTGTTTTTAATGTCATTTCAAACTCAGAAACAGTTAAGCCAAGATCAGGAAGAAAATATGGCCCATTTAAGGCTCTAGATCTTAATATTCTCGCATCTAAGTCAATCCACACTTCATTTGTACCAAGATTCAACTGTACAGTTTTTTCAGAGGTATTTATGAGAGTCATTGTTTCATTTGGATAACTAAAAGGATGACCTGTGAATAATAGCGCTGTTGTTTTTTTCTTAGAGGTGACAGAAAATGTGAATCTTATTACATCATTTTGACCATTGTCATTCAAATCAATAGAATCGTCTGATATAGTATAGTTGATAATTGAATCAAATGTTGCTACTGATTCTTTACTTATCTCGTTGAACACTGGTATTAAATACCTAAACCAAGATCCTGCTACACCAAATAAGGCTATATCACTTAATTTTTCGAACTTTTGGGCAATGAACTCTATTTTAATAGTAACTAAGCCAGGCTGGGAAACCCTAATCGTTTCGGTATTAAAAGCTAGAACTTCATTTTGGTTTTCATTGAAAACTGGAATTCCAACTCCATATATTCCTGATGAAGTGAAATAGAAGTCGAGCTCAACTATAATTTTTTCAGGAACTCCATTTCCATCAAGATCCTTCTCTCCTATATCAATTGTCTGCAAACAATTATCTAGAGGATCGAATGAAGTATGATTGAAGTTTGGTGATACAAATACTTCCAAATCATGATTAAAGAGTAAAGAAAAGTCATTTTTGCCAAGAGCCAATTCATTTATGACATAAGATCCATTAAATCCAGATGATTGTAAAATACCACCAGGAACTGAAATAGTGAAATTCTGTAATCCTTGTGATAAGGTTAAATTTATCAAATCCCACATAAAAACGTATTTCCCAAAATAATAATCGGATCGATTTTGAGCAATAGAGTACCAGAAATTGTATCGACCAGCAATAGAGACATTGACTTCGACTAAGAATTCAAGTGTATCAAATAAACCGTCAGAGTCGTCATCTACTGAATTACTCCAGATCTTACTAGTTAAAAAGGCTGGTTTGAAAGAAAAAAGTTCGACATTATCAGTAATTTGAACCAGTAAAGCATATTTTCCTGGTGTTTGATCTTCTATTCTAATGAAATAATCTCCAGAACTTAGTGCTTTGAACACAATCTTTTCGGGAAGATGCCCTGGATTTGAACTGCGGTTAATAATACTTCCATTTTCATCTGCAAGAAAGATTTCCAAATTTCCAGTAAGATTATAAAGTTCTACTGAATATATTTGATCCTTAACCGCAGGAAATGAATAAATATCCCTATCCCATTTATGGATTTCTCCCGTTATGGGTACTCCAATTCCAAGGGTTAGAGCTCCAATGAATGTTTCTCCAGCATCAGTCCCACTACTTGCATCATCGACTATTCTATCAGGTTTTAAGCTAAGTGTCGCGTTATAATAGTTTTTACTTCCATTGTTAACCATAATAACGTCGGTTATTATAAGATTAGGCATGGTAACATTAATTCTTGCTCGAATCCATCCATCTTGGCCTAGGTCAATCAATGATATATTTACATAAGATTTCAATTGAACTGATGGTGTGATATTGAGTGAAGTAAACGATTGATTTAGAAATATGTCAAATTGATATTCAAAAACTTCTCCTGGACTAAGTATCAATGGAGAAGAGCTAGTAAAAGATGGAAAAGCGTACACGGATTGAGTTTGAAGATGTTCAAGAGCAGCGGTAGCATTAACTAATCCTGCTCCCTGAGTAAAGACATGTCTACCCATATCAGAGGCAGAACTAAGTAATGCACTTCTAATTTGATCAGGACTAGCATTAGTAATATTAGAAAGGAGAAGCGCAACTACACCTGCAACAGCTGGTGCAGACATTGAAGTACCACTAGCGGTCGTGTAACCTCCTCCATGTTCCAATGAGAGAATTCCTCTTCCAGGTGCAACAACATCAGGATCTATAGTCCCATTTACTGAAGGCCCCCTGCTCGAGAAAAAAGCAACGTCATTATATACATTCGAAGCACCTACTGTTAAGGTTCTAGATTCTGAACCAGGGCTTGAAATGCTACTTGGTCCAGGACCATCATTACCTGCAGAAGCTATGACTGTTACGCTATTCTCCCATGCACTATCAATAGCATTTTCAAAAAGTGGATCTAAATCTCCTGGTAATCCCCCAAGGGACATTGAAATAATATCAGCACCATTAGAAACAGCCCAATCAATTCCTTTAACAATCCAACTTGTGTAACCCCCAATTGTCTTGTCCAACACCTTACCGTTCATTAAAGTTGCTCCAGGGGCAACACCCCTAAGGTAACCATTAGCAGCAGCAATTCCTGCCACATGAGTTCCATGATAATGATCATCCATAGGACTAGTGTCATTTTTACCATCATCATCAAAATCGATGAATGAGGCTTCTAGGATGACCTTTGGATCGCTCGTTGAATCTTTATTATCGATGTCATCTAAATCAGGATGTGTTTTATCGATTCCAGTATCGAGGATAGCTATAGTAACACCAGTGCCATTAATCCCGAGATTTTGTAAATACCGAGCTCCAATGATTTCCTCTGAAGGGTATGTCATAATTCCTTCATTCTCTAGACTTATTTGAGGATCCCAATATTCTTCAGGAAGAGGGATAAGCTTATCTAAGTATACTCCTGTCACGCCTGGTAATGATCTTATGTCATTGATAGAGTTGAGAGTCGTTTTAAATAATGCAATAGGTAAGATATTCAATATTTCTGGGTTATAACTAGAAATAATATGGTTAGATATCTGTTGGTGAGAACTAAAAGTAACTATTAATTTTACTTTCGTGATCTTCCACATAGATTTTGGTGTTTCATGTAAAAGCTCCTGAATGGAGTTCGAGAGGAGGATATCATTCTTTCCAGAAGATCTCAAGTAACTAATTAATGAATTCTGGTTTTGAAACTCATCAGTGATTTTAAAACTGTTTTTTTCTTTAGATTTGAGTGGGTCTTTATTTTCTTGATCAATTAAAACTTCTGAAGCATCTATATTGTTAACAGGATCATCTATTAAGAATTTCGGATTCATTACTGACAATATATATAATTGTGATGTACAAATCAGTAGCAATAGGCAAGGAATAATTATAATAGGCTTAAGGTACTTAATCAGATAGAGAACCGTCCTTTGTTTAAGTAAAATTTATAATGTCTCTCCTATCCAATCATTAAAAAAGTTTGTAGAAAACATTTGTATACTAATTCATCAAATATTTTATCCGAAAAAATGTCAAAATTCGTAACTTAAAATAAAAATAAGTGATTTTTATGATAAAGAGAAGGAAATTTCAGTTTCAATTGGCTTGCTTAATCCTATTTTTAATTACATTAGTTTCTAATGCGAGGGGAAATGACTTTTCACTTGATAATTTTTGGGAAATTGGTGGAAGTATTGCGTATCAAGATGAATTTACAGGAAATCATGAGATTGATTTATTTGATTTTGAATACAGAACAAAAGGGACCTATATTTATGATGGCGTATCATCATCTGAAAATGTTTTATTCAACATAACAGAAGCCCCAATCTATTCACAAGATATCTTAATTCTTGAACCAGACACCTATTTTAGTCTTGTTTTTAGAATGGAAAAATATGACGAAGTTAATTATGAGTTTGGGGTACTAGGAGGTTCTTTAGATTTCCTTATTTTTGAAGAAGATCAATTCAATTTATGGAATGACTTAGAAACTCGTAATCAATCTCAAGTCGCACATAGCTTAAGGTTACAGGCAGATTTAGTAGAACCGGGTATTTTCATTTCACCCAACCTTGGGAATTATTATTTTGTTTGGTTGAATGATGCTGCGATTAATAATGATATCATTTTGGTTCTATTTCAATTAGAAGCGCAATTATCTGAAGAAACATTCATTGAAACTCTTGAATTTAATCCTATAAACCTTGAAACAGCAGAAGGGGAAAAAATTACCTATTTAGGGATGGATACCTCAGATTGGGAGATTGATAAGAAAATTACTTTTGAAATAGCAGATAAAGATGTTGAATTTACAATAATTCGTGAAGATGAATTCGAAATCCTTTATAATAATGAAACTACTAAAATTCCATGTTGGATTCTTGAAAAAGAAGATTTTGAAATAGAAGAGCCTACAACAGAGGGGACTTTTACTTATAAAACTGATTTTCAATACTGGAAAAGCAAATATTCTGGAATTACACTAAAATTTATTGCTGATTCAGATATCTACAATGGTACCTCGTCGTTAATAGCAACGATTTACGAAAAATTTACTATTAAATCAGCGGAAAATGTACTTCTAGCTCCCAAATCATCTGGGATAGCTTTTCCACTTTTACCTACAGTAATTGGGATCCTGGTACTTATTCGATTCAAGAAAAAGAATCAGGAAAATCTGTGAATTCTCTCTATGAAAAGAACTTTACTCTATGAGGTTTACAATAGCGATTTGACATAACCACCGTCAATTTGAATCGTAACTCCTGTAAGATGGCTTGCTTTTCCAGACGCGAAGAAAGTGACTACATTCGCAAACTCCTGAGGCGATGCTATTCGTCCTAATGCATTTTGTTTTTCCCATTCCTCCATTATTACCTCTGGATTTACTCCTCGTCTTAATGAAATCGTATTCGCAAGTTCTGTAACTCTTTCAGTCCGAGTATACCCGGGACATACAACATTAACTAATATATTACATTCCCCCAACTCGTTGCTTAAACTTTTTGCTAACCCCACAACTCCAGCTCGGGAAACATTCGACAGAATGAGGCCTGGGATGGGTTGTTTGACCGAAATACTCGCAATCATAATAATTCGTCCTGTTTTTCGTACGATCATGTGAGGTACAACTTCTTTACACAAGTAAATCGTACTCATCAGGTTTAAATCGATCGCGTGCCGCCATTCATCGATAGAAAAATCTAGAAAATTCCCAGAGGGAGGACCACCGCAGTTGGTTACAAGAATATCAATCTGACCAAAAGTATCAATTCCTTTCTTTACCAAACTTTGAACTTGGGAATATTGAGTAAGATCAGTTGGTAGAACCAACACCTTTCTTCCTAATTGTTGAATTTCTTTAGCTACTAGATCTAGCTTTTCTTGGTTTCTAGCACATATGATAAGGTCAGCTCCTTCTTTTGCCATTTCTATAGCAACGGCTCTTCCCAATCCACTACTGGAGCCTGCAATCAGACAAACTTTTTGATCAAGTTCTAAATCCATTGTTATTCCTCACTTTAATTACTTAAAACTCCAAAATCCAGACACTGACGATAGTGAAAATTGGGAGCTTTTAAACTTCTTTTGAAAGTGAATGTCAGAGTTGAATGAAAATGAGAAATGTGCGAAATAAATTACTCCAGCAATCAATCAATGATTATCTCGATTTAACAAACAAGATTTGGTTTGTGGAGTTTGAGGTGACTGACTTTGGAGCATCACTATCTAAAATCCTTGAACTCCCACTAGCTATCTATAATAAAAATGTAAAAGCTCATTTCTGGGCATTCCTCAAGGTTTTCCTCCAAAAATGTGAGATTGGATTCATTCTCAAGCAATCTATTAATGACAACCCTGGTTTAGAAACCATTAACCTTGCTCTTATTGGTTACTGGGAAGAAAAACAATATGCTATCCCTCTTTGGATTTTAAAGGATATTCTATTCGGATTTGAGATCATTACAACTGACTCATTTTTAATTTTAGATTCAGAACTGCAATACTGGACTCAACCAACGCTAATAAGCAATAACAATAAGCTCAAAGATGAGAATTCAAGCTTGGTCCTACTCGGTGAGGATTTCTTCATCGGTCAAAAGATCTATCTTAAACTTGATAAAGGGCAAATTTATGTCTCAGATTATTTCAATGATCTTGAATTTTTCAAACGAATTGCCCAAACTGAGATTCCTGAGCTTGATGAAATCAGTGATTAATCTCTTCTGCTTTTAGGTCTTGGATTCAATAATTTTACTTGTTCATGAAAGTAATAGCAGAAGAGATTCGAGCATTCTCCTTTATTCTGATTCCATCAGATCCAACAATTAATAACCCTTGGATTGAATTAGAATCGACAGGGGGCTGAACTATAAAAGGAGAATGAAAACATCCAGACATTAGAAGGCGTTGATGTGGAAAAACAATAGCAAGGCAGTTCTCAGGATGAAGTTGTTCATTATATTCTATTAAATAATGCCCTTTTGCCAGTGTCCACCATCCAAACTTAGGATCATCTTTAAGCTCTGGATTAACCAATTGGACCTCACTTCGTTGATATTCAGTCCCACCAAAGTCCAAAGATCCTAAACTGTTAATCTTAAAGATTTTTTTGACAGTTAAATCAAGTGAAGCAAAACCTAATTGTTTTGGTGAATAAATTAGATTGTTCCATGATTCTTCTAACTCATCTGATTTTAAAAACCGCATTAATAATCACCATTGTAAAATAATTGTGTTATAACTGTTAAAAGATTTTCTGGGATTCCTAGATAGAATTTTTAATAAAATCGAAATCATTTCGTCAAAACACCCTCATTACCATTTAAAGGACATATTATGATCTTTTACACGGAAAACTAGGTTGATGACCTTCCATGGATTTAAATTTAGACCCTTTTTTCAATCCTCAGACCGTTGCACTTGTTGGGGCAAGTGATAATATTTCCTCATGGGGTTTTATTGTAGCTCATAATATAGTTCAAAATAACTTCAAAGGAAAATTCTTTCCTGTTCATCCAGACAAAAAAGAAATCTTGGGATTGGAAGCTTACCCTACAATTCTTGATATCCCAAAAGAAGTCAAATTAGACCTTGTTATAATAATCATACCAGCTAGATATGTTCTCTCAATCCTCGAACAGGCGAAAAAGCGAGACGTCCATCATGTGGTTGTTATTACTGCAGGATTTAGAGAATCTGGAGAGGCAGGACGCATATTAGAAGATGAGGTAATAGCTTATGCTCGTCAAAATAATATTCGATTAATAGGCCCGAATGGAATGGGGATTGTAAGCACCCGTGTGAATCTGACTGCAGCAATGTGGCCTGTCCAAGGATTGAAGCAAGGAGAAATGACATTCGTTTCTCAGTCAGGGAACATTGGCACAATTGGTTTAACTGTTGCATCTAGACGAGGAATTGGCCTCAATGCCTATGTATCAGCAGGAAATATGGCGGATTTAACAATGTCTGACTACTTGGAGTACTTCGGCAAGTATGACCCTTATACTAAGGTTATAGGACTCTATGTCGAAGGGGTACAAGACTCTCGTCGTTTTGTCAAATTGGTAAAAGAAGTTTCCAAAACAAAGCCTGTTATAATTTTAAAAGCTGGAGGCACAAAACATGGTAGCAAAGCAGCTTTATCACATACAGGGGCAATTACGGGTGACGATCAAATTTTCCGTGACATCTTAGAGAAAACAGCAGGGGCAATCCTAGTTGATTCTCTTGATGAAATGTTTGATCTAGTCTTAGTTTTTTCAAGATGGTCAGACTACGAATTTCCACGGGGAAAAGTGGTCATTCTTACTCGGGGTGGCGGTTGGGGAGTAATGGCTGCTGATGCATGCTCTAAACACGGAATAACATTAGAACCCTTGAATAAAGCGTCCTTTGATCGCATCAATCAACTCCTTCCACCATTCTGGTCGAAAGGTAACCCTATTGATACTGTCGCTTCTTTGAATCTAAGTGATGTTCAGACGATAATCACGATTATTTTTGAAGAAATGCCCTTTGTTGAAGCAATCTTCCTTCTAGGGGTTGGGGGTTTTTCATTTCTAGCAAATTTAGCAAAAGATTCCCCACTGATCCCAGATGATCAAAAATTTCAACTTGATTTAATAGTTAATATTGAAATTAAATTATTTGAAGAAATTATCAAGCTTTCACAGACCTATCGAAAACCTGTTTTAATCACATCATTGTTGACCCATGAAAACTCCCCAGGAGTACAATATCTTGAATCACAAGATTATCCTATTTTCCCAAGTCCAGGCAGAATGGTTCAGGCTTTTCGCTATATGGTTAATTATTATAAATGGTGTCAAAGAATTTGAATAATTACGATATAACCGCTAGTACAGCCTAAAATAATCTATTTTTCTGAATACTGGGCTTTTTGGGAAGCCAGACACGAAAGGTTGAACCTTCCCCAATCACGCTATTGACGGTGATTCGTCCATTATGAATCTCAATTATCTTTTTAGAGAATGCTAGTCCGATCCCACTCCCCTCGACATCATCATCTGGGTCAAGGTGGGCCCTTTCAAACATAACGAATATTCGATCTCGATTACTATCAGGAATACCTACTCCATTATCGCTAAAAACAAAAATCCAATACTTTTCTTCCTCCTCTAAAGAAATACGTAGACTAGGGTTCCTTTTATTCTTATCTCGATATTTCCAAGCATTATGTATAAGATTAAAAAAAACCTGAATAATTCTAAGGGGTTGGCATACAATTTTTGGATAAGGCCCTTTTTCGATTCTAATTTGGAAATCTCGAAACTTTTCTTGAGATTCTACCTGTTCTATAGCTTGAAGTATGGTCTCTAATGACTCTACAGTCTCAATTGTAACCTTTTCCTGACCAAGTTGACTATATTCTAAGATATCGAGGATTAGCCGTTTGACATGATCAGTATTTTTCAAGATCCTTTCTATATAAAAATTAATTCCAGAATTAAGGGTTCCTCCCATATCTTCAATTAAAGCGCCAAGGTAGCCTTGAATAGAAACAATAGGGGTTTTTAAGTCGTGACTAATAGAGTAAACAAAGCTTTCTAGTTCAGAATGTTTTTGTCTGAGTTCTTTTGTACGTTCCATAAGCTTACGCTGAAATTCAGTTCGTTGGGCTGTTTCTCTTACTAGACGATCCTGTCTATCTTCTAGTTCGTTGTATGCTTTTCGTAAACGGTCAATAAGGGTATATGCTGCGGTATCATCTTCAATGACCAGTACTGCTCCTATAAATTCTTCAGAATGTCCAAATAAAGGAATTAAGGATAGATTAGCGACAAAATTATTGCCATTCAAAACAAAGGGAATTTCATTTATTCTTAAACCTCGATGTTCAAGAAAACTTTCTTCTATTGCGGATAAAACAGAAGAAGAAGCTGGACCAGTGAAAACATTCGAAAATAGATATTCAAATGTTTTTCCATAAATTGTGGTTGAAGTTAAACTTCGAAAATACTTATTTGTATAGTTTATGCGTTTATCAATAGATATACCAATGATTCCAATTAACAAATTATCCAAGATCCTTTGATGATGGCCCTTCAACCAGAGGATCTCCTCTTCGATTTGTACAAATCGGGATAAATCAGTAAAAACCATGATTATTCCTTTAAACATGTTATTTTTCCAAAATGGTGCACTGTGAATTAATACAGGAATTTCAGATTGATCTTTCCTTAACAAATTTGCTCTATATGAACTGCGTAATCCAGTTTTCTGCTTTTTAGTTTCCTTATGCACATCAAATATTGAATTATCAGCAACTATTGTCGCATAATTCTGTTTGTATAATTCTTCTTTTGTATAACCTAACCCCTCCTCAGCCTTGGGATTAAGATAAATAATGTTTAAGTTTTCATCTTCTATCACCAACCCCTCATTCATAGACCTCATGATTTCCTCTTGAAAAGCAGTTAAATCCCTTAATTCACGAATTGATGCTCGAAGTTTTGTTTCTGATCGTTGAAGTTGCTGAGTTAGAAGTTTCGATTTAATGAAACTTCCCAGTGTATTAGCGATATATTCTAACTTCTTTTGTTCTCCTTCTTTAAACTGCAGAGCGTTAGACCTAATCACATGAATTAATCCAATGGTTTCACTATCAAATATTATCGGTATACAAATTTCATTTTCATCAAACCTTTCCATTTGATGATTACTTATGGTTGTAGGAGCACCTGATTGCACAGTAGCCCCCAGAATCCCTCGTTGGAAATCTTGGATAATTTCAATATCATATTCATTTTTATTTCCAGCAGTAAATTGTAAATATTTATTCACTTTTCCCAAGCATTGAATTATCTCAATTTCACGATCAACGAGGTAATATAATACCCTTGAAATATCTTCAATTTCAATTATGATGAGTTTAGTTATCAATTCGCAGAAATTCTCAAAACTTGTAGAAACAGATATTTTATTTAAAATATTAATTAAATAAACACCTAGATGAGCATTAACCATAGAAGAATTGCTTTCCATCGTTCTATTTTTTTTTAATGACTCATTCAAATCAGGAGAACCTCTGGATGCATGTTATACCATCATTTAAATCATATCAAATCATTCAAGCTATTCCATTAATTTAAACATTTTAATTCAGTCTATCACAATTATGATAAACAACAATAAATTGTGCTTCTTTATCTTCAAATATTCTTGAATCTGATGTAATTCAGTGAAGAATTTTTAAAATAAAATTATTACAGTTGAAGATTGAATTTTCGCTCGTTGAGGTACCTCAAGGGTTTGAAACATCTCTGAATTATGGAAAAGTGAAATTAAGCGATTATGTGTGTGAATAATAAATGGGGACTTTTATTAAAAGACTACAAAAATATGAGAAGAAATTACTTGAAGAGTATGCCTCAGTTATCAGTAATCGGACAACACCAGCCATAGCCATAGGAGGTTTTTCAGGGACAGGAAAAGATACTGTAGCAAGTTTTGTGCAATTATTCTTCAAAGAGAATCATGATTTATTCCTGAAAATCACTGGAGCAGGCGAAATTGTACGAAAGGTTGCTGTAGAGTCAGGTTGGGAGGAGCGTAATTTAGATGAATTCATGAAACACGTCCAGACCACACAAAATCATGATTTTGCAGAGAATGTTGACCTTAAAATTGAACAACATGCATTAAAGACTGCTCTTCTTGAGGGGGGGATTTTTATCGGTAGAATGGCCCCCTTCACAATAGGAACGCACGGCACAACGATATGGTTGGAAGTAGCTGCACGAGTGATAGCTACTCGAATTTCACGGGATTCGAACAGATCGGAATTTGGTATGAATGAAAATGAATTAGTAAAGCGGATTCAATCACGAGATAGAACAGATGGAGCAAGGCTTGAAAAAATCTATGGAATTTCTTTCAGAGATAAGAAGCACTTTGACTTAACACTTAGGAATGAAGGCTATAGTAAAGCTAAACTGAAAAAGACTATATACGAGCTTCTTTCCTCTAAATATCCAATCAGTGGAGAATGAATGGAGTGGATCTTGAAAATCTAGAAAAGCCAGAGTTAATAAAAATTATCCATATATTTGCTAAAAACTGGTTAGCCCACGATGGGTGTTGGTTTCTAGCTGCAGAAGAACGATATGGCCTTGACGAAGCAATTGAGATTGACAAGAAAAGTTGGGAACACTTCACTATAATTGAGGCACGGCGAATTATGAAGGAATTTAATATTCCTGAAAATTCTGGTCTTGATGGTTTAGAGAAGGCACTTCAATTTCGACTGTATTCATCAATCAATGTTCAAGTAATTGAACGGATTTCTCCAACTAAATTAATCTTTAAGATGATGACATGTAGAGTCCAATCTGCTCGTGAAAGAAAGAATTTACCTTTTTTTCCATGCAA
>JBHLKC010000045.1:7796-18183 GCA_048887065.1 Candidatus Hodarchaeota archaeon | reverse complement strand
TTAATGAAAATCCTTCACCACTGGTTGAATTTTGTAATATTTTAAGTGAGGTGAAAGAATCAGGCAATAAAGTTCATATTGTGGGAATGGGAAGATCAGGAAAAAGCGGAATGCTTCTAGGTGAGATATTAAAGAACATAGGGTTTAAAGTATCATATCTAGGAAAAAGCTTAGCAAAACCTGTTCGAAAAGACGATGTTGTAATTGGAGTAACTGGATCAGGTTGGACAAATTTCACTTGTAAAGCATTAGAAGATTCAATTAGTGAAAATGCAAAAATTTTGGTATTGACAAGTGATGTAGGTTCGAAAGCAGCCCGACTGGCTGACTCAATTATTCAAATCCCAAGACCTACTGGTTTTACGCAGAATAAAACTAGATTGATAAATCATGCACCTTTAACTCCAATGGGTACAGTCTTTGAAATGAATTCCCTCGTTGTAGGTATGGGAATATTTTCAGGATTAAATGATGAATCATTTGTAAAGGGATTCAATGAGGGTGTTAATGAAGCGTTAAAGGCGGCAGAAATGACACTTGCTAACCTCAAACGAGTGCAAAAACCCCTAGTTGAGTTCATTAGGATCTTGGAGACTTTTTCTTGTCGTCCTGATAAACAGATGTTCATTTATGGATCGGGATTGGATTCGATCGTTGCAAGTATGTCTTCAATTAGATTGAGTCATTTGAAAATCAATGTTAAATCAAATTACGATTGGCGCTTTCGACAAAAAAATGACGCATTAATCGCTATCTCAGGTTCAGGCGTTTCAACCAGCACGCTTGAACGTGTCGAAAGTTCAAAATCAGCAGATATGAAGATAATTGGATTGACCTCATTTCCAGAGTCGACTTTAGCGAAAGAAGCTGATATTTTTTTGCAAATCGAAGGTCGTCCTGAACAAATTAGTGTTGATCTCCGTCAAATAATAGATCTTGGCTTTTTTGTACCATCATTCGAATATGTTTCTGCAATTACTCTTGATTCATGTGTTGCTCAGCTAGCTCAAGATCGTGGAATCACTGAGTTAGAGATGAAAGCCGAACACGCCAATATTGAGTGACTTGCTTTAGATCTGTTTTAATGTTTTATTCAATTTAGAGTAATTTAATAAATATTGAATAAATAATGTGCGTTACCATAGATATAGGGCCAATAAAGACAAATTTTAATTAAGCTTTTCGTGAGTCAAGACATAGGGATATAATTGCTTTTTTAAACTTTATATGGCGGTTTTAAATTTTGACATATGCTAATCAGATCCTCAGAATAAACTTAAAGACTAGAGAAATCAAAAAAGAACCTTTAGACCTTGAAGTTGCTCAACAATACCTTGGCGGAAGAGGATATGCTGTTAAAGTTCTGTATGACGAGCTTAAACCTCATGTTAATCCATTAGGTGAGGAAAATAAGATTGTTATCATGACTGGCCCTTTAACTGGAACTAATTCCCCAACAACTTCAAGATGGTGTATAGTTTCCAAAAGTCCTCTTACTGAAAAAACGTTAAATGATACTCATTGTGGAGGTAAACTCGGTATTGAGCTAAAGCGTGCAGGATATGATGGAATAATTATTGAAAATTCTTCTGATAGCCCTGTTTATCTCCTGATAACTGATAATGATGTTTCTGTCCAAAATGCTTCTAACATATGGGGAAAATCTATTGAAACAACAGAAAATTTCCTTAAAAGTATTCATAAGAATCATTCGATTGCAGCTATAGGACCAGCAGGAGAAAATCTTGTTCATTTTGCTTGTGTGAGAAATGGATCTAGAACAGCAGGAAGAGGTGGTATTGGTGCTGTATGGGGGTCAAAAAGACTTAAGGCAATTGCTGTCAGTGGATCCAAAAAAATAAAAGTGGCCAACGAATTTGCTTTCCGTAAATTTAATAAAAAATTCACAGAGGTTCTAAAAGGTCATCCAGTGACAGGTACAGGTATGAAATTATATGGAACATCAATTTTAACTAATCTTGTCAATAAACATGGTGTTTTGCCAGTAAAAAACTATAAAACTGGGATTTTCAATGAAGTTCGTGAGATCGCAGGAGAAACACTGAAAGAATTCGTAGTAAAAGTGAACCCTTGTAGAGGATGTACTATCCAATGCGGCCGCTTAATGAGCTATGAAAATATTGAGACAGATGGACCTGAATTTGAAACTGTTTGGGCTTTTGGACCTAATTGCGGAATACATGATCTTAAGACTATTTTTAAGGCAAACTTATTATGCAATCAACTTGGATTAGATACAATTTCTACTGGAAATGTTATCAGCTGGTATATGGAATGTAGAGACAAAGGAATAATTCCTAATGCTATAGAATTTGGTGAGAAACAAGGATTATTAACTCTAATAGAGAAAATAGCGAAACGTCAAGATGAAGGGGATTTATTAGCAAATGGAGTATTGAAAGCTGCCTCAAAAACCAAACAAGGATCAGAAGAATTCGCCTGTCATGTCAAAGGCTTAGAAATGCCTGCTTATGATCCAAGAGGATTGAAGGGGATGGCTTTGAGTTATGCAACATCTAACAGCGGAGGAAGCCATCTTAAAGGTTATACAGTCATTCAAGAAGTTTTAAGTTTACCCCACTTTGTCGACCCATTTACTGAGGAAGGAAAAGCAGAATTAGTTAAAAATATTCAAGATGTATTTGCTGTTATTGATTCGGCCGAATGGTGTAAATTTACAACGCTAGCTGCATTTTCTACATTGAAATGCGAAGTTGATCTTTATGCAAAAATTTTAACAACTGCTACTGGATTTTTCATTGATGAATACGAATTTAAGAAAATTGGTGAACGGATATGGAATCTAGAACGGTTATTTAATATTAGAGAAGGATTATCAAAAGAGAACGATGCTTTACCTGTAAGATTTTCGAAAGACCCTTTACCAGAAGGTCCAGCACGCGGCCATATCGTTAATATTGATGAATTGCTTCAAGAATACTATCATATTCGAGGGTGGGACGATTTAGGAGTACCTTCCGATCGCAAATTGGAGGAACTATCTATTCAACCTATAAAAACGCTTACTAAACTCCAAGTAGCTCTAGATCTCAGAGATCTTGATGAAGCAATAAAAATCGCTCACAAAAGTGCTATTGGGGGGATTGATTGGATTGAAGCTGGGACACCATTAATTAAGGCTTGTGGTATGGATTCGGTGAAAAAATTGAGATCATTATTTCCTCACAAGGTAATCGTTGCAGACCTTAAAACTATGGATACAGGATATCTCGAAACTGAAATGGCGGCTATAGCTGGAGCTGACGTCGTATGTATATTAGGTATTGCCCCAGATAGCACAATAGAAGATGCTGTAGGAGCTGGGAAAAAATTTGGAGTTAAAATTTTTGCAGACCTTATTGGTGTAACGAATCCAATCGAACGTGCTTTAGAACTGGAAAAACTAGGAGTAGACATTATCGGATTACATATCGGAATTGATGAACAATTACGTTCTGGTTTCGATAAAATACCCTTTCCCACGTTAAAAACCCTAAAAGAAACACTCAAAATTCCAATCGCTGTTGCAGGAGGGTTAAAAGCTGAGACTATTCCAAGTGCTATTGAATGCGGAGCAGATATATTGATTATTGGTTCCGCAATAACTCGGTCAGCAGATCCTCAAGAAGCCACACGATATTTGAAGCAATTGATAATTAAGTGATATATGCGATGATAACTCTAACACTCTGCTTTTTTGCATATCTACAAGAGGATTTCGGTAAGGAATTAACCATTGAGGTACATAAACCAATTAAACTCATTCAATTATTTAGTCTTTTTTCATCAAAGAATAGAAAAAAAGCGAACGATTATTTTCTCAACAATCACGATTTAAAGACAGATTATATTATCCTGATTAATGGACGGAACATAGAAGCTTTTGATGGACTTCATACGATTCTGGACAGTAGCTGTGAAGTATCTTTCTTTCCTCTTCTTGGAGGAGGTGTTTTTTAACTGATACTTAAATCTACGAATTTTTAAGCTGTTTTTCTATTCCCATGAAATGTGAATTACTTTTTCTGTCTGAAGTGATTCTAAAGCTGCTCGAGCAACACGAAGTGCTGATCTACCATCTTCAATATCAATTGATACAGGTTGATCATTCAATATATGCTTAGCAAATGTGCTTACTTGATCAACAAACCATGGAAGTTGGTCAATTTCTTCAAAAGCAGGTTCAGGGCCATCAAGTTCAGTTATTTTGTCTATAGGTTGTTTTGAAGGATCTATTCTTAGGGTACCGTCCTCACCATAAATTATCATTCCTGTATTGGACCCTGTATGATATGGTAAATCGGGTTCGGACCATGAGGCTTCGATAGTGGCAAGAACTCCAGAACGAGATTTCAATGTAATTATGACAGTATCCCAAGTTTCTATCTCAGGATAAACGTTATTTGATCCAATTGCATAAACTATCTCTATAGGATCATCAGGTCCTAGATACCATTGAATTAAATCAATATCATGGATTGCAAGATCAACTGCAATACCCCCACTTTTCTTCACGTCCCAAAACCATTTTTCAAATGGAGGGCTATGACCACGCCGATGAGCATGAATTGATACTATTGAACCTATTTCCCCTTTCTCAATTGATTTTTTAGCCGCTTTATAATGTGGAATAAACCTACAAATCATTGCTACCATCAATTTAACGTCATTCTCATCTAAATTATTGATAACTTCCTCATATTCTTCTAGATGAAGAAACAGAGGTTTCTCACAAAGTATATGTTTCTTGGCTTTCGCTGCAGAGACAATAAACTCCTTATGGACAAACGTGGGAACACAGATGCTCACTGCTTGCAGTTCATGATCCTCTAACATTACTAAATAATCTTCAAAGATATTTTGAACCCCAAAATATAATGCTGCGCCTTGCAACGATAAAAGATTCCTTGTGGCGAAAGAATATAACTCTGTCCATGGTGAAGCAGCGTAAGCAGCTGCATGTACTTGCCCTATTCCACCTAATCCTATTACACCTACTTTTAATGGCTTTGATACCTTTGATACATCTTTGAGTACACTATAAACCTTTGGTGATGTTCCAGTAGAAATCATCGTACCAATAACACGATCTTCAATATTTAAGTTGGTTCCCAATATCCGTTCCATTTCTTGTAGAATTCTCGCTGCAATAAGACTTAATTCAATGTATGATAATTGGTGCCAATTAGGAAGCCCAATTATATTTTCAGCAATTAAATCTGTATTTGGACATAATGTATTCTTATAGTTCACTTCTTTTTCGAAAAAAGGACATGTGAAAGGACATCTACGTTCTCCGTACCCCTTCTGCTCTTGAAATAGTTGCGAAGTATAAAGTCCACTCGGGTAAATTAATTGTGTTATCTGGAAATCTCGGTTTAATCTATCTGCAAGTTCTTTTCCTATCATCCCTATAATTGTAGGGTCAACCTTGATAGCATATGCATGAAATACATGTGTCCCATAATCTGGAATTTCTGGAAGAATGATCCCAGGAACAGCTGCCAATAAAGAATTTAAATAAAGTGAATTCTTAATCCTTCCTTTATTCATGCGATCCAACTTTTTCAATTGTTCAATACCTATAGCAGCCTGCATCGTAGTCATACGATAGTTATAACCCAATCTTTCGTAAGTATACCAGTTGGGTTCTCCATGATGACGAACTAACTGACATTGTTTAGCAAATTCTTTATCATCTGTAATTATAATCCCTCCTTCACCAGTCATCATATTCTTAGATTCAAAAAGACTGAAACACCCAGCTTTACCGAATGTGCCAACCTTTCTCTTTTTATACTCTGCTCCATGTGCCTGACAGGCATCCTCTATTATAATTAAATTATTTTTTTCAGCAAATTCAAGAATAGGATCTAAATCAGCAGGATGACCAAATAGATGAACTGGAATTATTGCTTTAGTCCGATTTGTTAATTTGTTGGTTAGATCTTCTGGATCAATACAAAATGTTGTTGGATCAATATCAACGAATATTGGAATTGCATTTTGATGTAAAACTGCAGTTGCGGTAGCCACAAATGTATATGCAGGTATTAAGACTTCATCTCCTGCTCCTATTCCCGCTGCAGCTAAAGAAACATGTAATGCAGCAGTTCCAGAACTCACAGCAATTGCATATTTACTGCCCATATAAGTAGCAAAATTTCTTTCAAATTCTTCTATTTCGGTACCACTCATGAAGGAGAGTCGTTTATTTTTCATTACTCGTTTTACTGCAAGAACTTCTTCTTGTTCAACTTTTCTGTCCATAGGAAATTGATCACGAGGTTTTATTTGCCTTGTCATCGAATTTATCACCTCTCTTGAATAAAATACTCTTGAATTTAATTTGATTAAGATGTATTTGAATTTTTATGAAAAATACTAGCCAATATATCTGTTGGAGAATTTGCATTTTATTTGGAAGTTCAAATATTTCTTAACAACACCGAAAAAATAGAGTCATTCCAATAGAAAGAATAGATATCAATGAGAATAAAATATAAAGGTTATAAGTTAACGATCAATCAAGCCCAAGAACTGATATAAAGGCCTTAAATTTATACAAATGGAATGACTGATGTCTAATAGTTCACAACGGGGAGGATAACCAAACCATGAGGATATTTTTTAGCTTTTGTTAGCATTTGGGTTCTATTCGTTATTGGAAATGTAAAAAATGAGCTATAGTTTTGAAGAAAGTGAAACCCATGACGTGAAAATCTCAGACGTCAAACCACTTGAAAAAAGAATAAACGTTGTTTTCAAAGTTGTAGAAAAGAACGATGAACGTGAAATAAATAAAAGATCTGGAGAAACTCATAGAGTTTGTGACTTCCAAGTCGCAGATGAAACTGGTAGCATCGTGTTGACTCTCTGGAATGAAGATATAGACCAAATGGAGTTAGACTCTGTTTATAAATTGACTAATGGATTTGCTAATGTTTTTCAAAATAGTCTACGTCTATCTAAAGGTAAATATGGATCTATTACTGACGATTCAACTTCTCTCGATGAAGTTAATGAAGAAAATAATCGATCCTCAGAACATGTAGAAGATCCACGCCGTAGATCGTATGATAATAGAAGATCTTATGGTGGTGGTGGCAGCGGCGGTGGCGGTGGATATGGCGGTGGTAGAGGACGTTCCTATAGAGATCGTGATCGATCTAATCGAGGTTCTGATCAACGTAGACGCTGGTAAGGACTTTTCACTTTTTATATCCTAGATCACTCTAGACTCCTATAAAATCGAATTTCGCTCCCGTGATGTTTCTTTTTTAATCACGGGTGATTTTTTCTCTTTTTTTCTAGAGTGGGCTACGGATTTTTGGTTTTATTTGCTTTGTGAAATTCTTTAGCAGCGATAATAGCTTTCTCAGAATCAATTTGAACTTTCTTCTGAGCCCAAAATATATCAATCGCAGCAGCTAAAACAGCTAGGACAAAAAATAACCAAACGAATGCTAATATTATACCATTTATTAAGTCGACCAGCATCTTAGACCACAGAATAATGAATGAGTAGCCGAAGGAAATGAAAATAAAACTCATAGTGTCTAAGTAAAGCCAATTCTTTATCCAATAAACACCAGCAAACTCAATATACGCTCCCACAAAACATGCAACAAATAATAACCCTAAATTGTTAGAAGCAAGAAAAGCAAAGAATGTAAAGATTGCACGGGCAAATAAAAAGTATTGATCTTTACGCGTTTCTCCAAATTTCCATTCGAAAAAGAAAGTTGGCAAAATGAAGAGTATTCCAGGTAAATAGAATAATTCTGGAGAAGCGAGAATAACCTTCCCAATGTTATACGTAAATATTGATACCATTCCCCACGCAAATCCTACGTAATAACTAAAACCAAAATTAGGATCCCATGGATGATATTTCCACTTCTTTGCATTCACTCCCCAATAATCGGTAATATATCCCACTATTAACCCGAAAAAGAAGAATAACCAATCATCCCAGTTAGGTTCTACAATCACTCCATATATACACATATAGAATATACCAAGACCTAGACAGACCCAATCATTTTGTGTTTTGTTATTTAACCACAAAACAAATGGAACGCCCGCAATGAAAAAAATTATGTTAATTAAAGGGATGAATGGACTCAATTCACTGATTAAAACCATAAAAAACTCGCTCACATTCTTTGTATGTATATTGGACTTAATTAGTAGAAATTTGAGTATTTTTTTAGTTTGATATACAAAGAAGCATAAAAAAGGAATGGGAAAATAAATTTACCCTTAACTTCTAAGTTGTGGTATGAAATCATAATTGCTTTCGTAGAGAAAGATTAATTGTTTATTTTCAAATACTTGTCTTAGAAGATGATTATGTTATTCTGATTATGGCTAGTCAATTAAAAGGATTAGAAAGGAATAATACGTTAGAGTGAATAAAATGGTAAGAATTATCAATGAACAGGAATTCTTGGAATTAATTAAATCAAACACTGAAGCAAAATCATCGAAACCGTTAGTAGTTGATTGTTTTACAGATTGGTGCCCACCGTGTAAAGCAAGTGCTCCTATTTACGAAATGTTGAGTCAAAAGTACCAAACAGAAGCAGACTTTGTTAAGATAAATGTGGATCATAACCCTGGTGTTGCCACGAGGTTACGTGTCCAAGGTGTTCCAACATTTGTTATCATAAGAGGAAATAAACTTGTGTCAAAAGTTGTTGGAGCCGATATGCGAAAACTAGAGAAATATATTAAGAATGCGATCAATTGATCCTTATTCAGGGGATTATGAGGAAAAATTTGAGGGAGTACTTTTCGCTTTGAAACTTATTTTTAATACAATTTCTAAATTTAGAAAAGATTATCAAAAAATTTTCTTTCAAATGTGATTTGTAGTTTCATCTATCACATGGTTTTATGGACTCATTTCAGTGAATTAATTGCTACAAATTCGACATACTCCAAATTATATAAGATAATCAACATCCGAGGTTTTAGTGTGGGTAAGGATTATTATAATATTCTTGGTGTTCAAAAAAACGCTTCAAAATCAGAAATCAAAAAAGCTTATAGAAAATTAGCTCTTAAATACCATCCTGATAGAGCGAAAGATAGCGATATTGACCCAAAAATTGCTGAGGAAAAGTTTAAAGAAATCGGGGAGGCATATTCAGTTCTTTCGGATCCGGAGAAACGACAACAATATGACCGATTCGGACCAGATGCTTTTTCGCAATTCGGGGGAAGAGGTTTTAGAATGGATATTGATCCATTCGAAATTTTTCGACAATTTTTTGGTGATTTTGGTGGAGACAATATCTTCTCATCATTTTCTTCTGAAGATTCTCCTTTTGGAAGAACAGGAGGTTTTCGTACTACCCAAGCTCCAAAACGAGGAAAGGATCTGAGAATTAATCTGGAAATAAGAATGTCAGAATTAGAAAGCGCGTCCACCACCTTGAAAAAAACTATCACATTAAAACGAAAATACCGAGATGGAACTGTTAAAAAAGAAAAAATAAGAATTCCAATTCCTAAGACTGTTAAAAATGGAAAAATCTTAAGAATTCCAGGGAAAGGAAATCAAGGCAAGCTTGGAGGGCCCTCAGGAGACCTATTGGTGGAGGTCTCACTTAACGATGACATCATTGAAATTCCAATATCTATTTTTTTAGCTATTCGGGGAACGGAGAACTTAACAATTAAGTCTCCATCTGGTGAAATATTAACTGGACTCATTCCTTCTAATACACGTGAAAAATCAATAGTTGAGTTTACAAATGAGATTGGGAAAGTGAAAAAATTCAGGGTAAGATACCGTTATCCTTTAAGTTTATCAGAAGAACAGAAGGAGCTTTTAAGACGCTTAGATGAACTTGAGATAAAAGAATAATAATATTTTCAATTTAACGATTCAATTATATAGAACACAATTTTTTGAAGAATCCCAGTCATAATATTAACAATATCTTTATTATGCGGTATTTAAATACAATAGATGTCAATACATATTTGAATGTTTTTTAGTTATATGTGACCATTTTTTGAAAGAACACTGAAATTTACAGAAAAAATCCAATATGGAGAACAGAAATATGGTTAGACTAGTTTTTAAAAGCCATTCATTCACAGAAGGACGAGAAGAATCTGGTGATGCTGTTTTAATCTTAGACGAAGCAACAAAATCTGCAAAAATAGAATACTCACCAGATATTGGGCTTGTTTTAAGACGAACTGCAAGAAGACAAGCAGAAAGCATTTGTCGCTCAGGGTTTCTATTAGCCAATGGAAAACGTATTGGAGCTGGATTTATTTTACAAGAAGAAGAAGATCAAATTGATGATCGTTTATTACAAGTTGGACATGAATATAGATAATAGAA
>JBHLKC010000045.1:0-7696 GCA_048887065.1 Candidatus Hodarchaeota archaeon | reverse complement strand
GGATTTATTTTACAAGAAGAAGAAGATCAAATTGATGATCGTTTATTACAAGTTGGACATGAATATAGATAATAGAACTCATTGAACAGAACAGGATCCCTCCATGGCAACTATTACTTGTAAAATAGTTATGTGTGGCGATTTTGCAGTCGGAAAGACTACCTTCGTGCAATCATTCTTAGGTGGCGAGGTTATGGAGGGATATAAGCCAACTATTGGGGTAGATATTGGTCGGGCTGTAAGAAATATAGAAACTCATAAGATAATTTTTCAGATTTGGGATCTATCAGGTCAACAATCCTTTAGTACTATTAGAAAACAGTTTTACAGCCGAAGCAACGGTGGAGTGATGGTTTATGACGTATCTCGCCGTGAAACTTACAATAACATACTTCAATGGACAGAAGAAATGCTAGAACAGACAGGAAAGATCCCAATAGTGCTAGTGGCAAATAAAATTGATTTACGTAAACAGTCAGATGATCCTGTGACGATTGAAGAGGGTGAAATTCTATCTGAAACAATATCACGCCAAACTGGCGTCAATTCTCCTTTTGTGGAAGCAAGTGCTTTAAATTTAATAAATAATCAAGAACCATTCATCGTTCTCGGAAAGTTAATTATTTCACAATTAGAAGTATAGATACATTTCATGATTTTTATATTATTCCTGTAATTTTGATAAAGTTATAGTAAGTAGAATTTATTTCCTTTTATTTTACCGATGAAACAATGATTTCAGATTATAGTACTCATTAAATCAGAAAGTTAGGTTAAAGTATGAGGTGACTATTTTAAAGATCTTAGCTCTCGCTGATGTTCACGGTAACATAACTGCCGTAAAAAAATTAGTAAAGACAATCCAAACTCAAGATGAGAATATCGATCTAATAATGATTGCAGGAGATCTCCCTGTCACCACACCTCCTCGCTTAATGATGAAATATATGATAACTCACCCTCTCAAGGCGTTTTCAAAAACGAATTATACAAAATGGGTTTACAAAGGAAAGGGAAGGATACAATTTGTTGAATACCAATTGAATTCCATTAAAGAAATTTTAAAAATATTAGGATTGTTAAAAACTCCCATAATCTATACACCTGGTAATGTAGATTGTAATGAAATTCAAGAAGTTTTTAAAAGCTGGGATGTTTCAGAAGTTTACTACCTAGACTCTGATTTAATTCAACTGGGAAAATTTCAAATTATTGGATGTGGAGGAGCAGAATTTGCTCCAAAAAGATATTTCAATCCGTTATGCGATATGGAATTTCCACCAGAAGAATTTCGTGCACGTCTTAATCCATTATTTAAGCGAAATAATGAACAAAAACATGATATCATGAAAATCCTACTATGTCATGAACCACCCGTTTTTAATTATAAGTCACATAACGATCAAATTCATGGCGGATCTAAAGCGATTACCGCCCTGATTGATGAGATATCTCCTATTATAGTAATTTTTGGACACTACCACGAATTTCCAATAATTAAAAAAGAACCCGCAACATTTTATGTAAACCCTGGCCCACTTGCCTGTTACAATTTTGCATTATTCGAAATAATTAATCAAAAAATACAAGTTACCTTGAAAAGGTTGAATCCTGCTACATTTGACTTAATAAATGTCATTTATCGTTATAGGCTTCCCCCACCCAAGCTTGAGCAAGAATTCAATTTAAACCATTAATTTTAATGAATTGTATCATTAAACTCGTACAGTCGTTTCTAGTCTAATTCCACGTTTATCAATGGTCATGGGTACGGAGATCGGAAGGAGAACTGATTTCCATGATTTTCGAACCTCAAAATTAATAGAAATCTTGCCCCCTCCAACTCTTCCAAATGAAATTTCAAACACGAAATCTGCTAAATACGAGGAAAGAACTTCAATTGCAGGATCATGCATATTTTTAACCATAAGGATGAAATGAATACCTGATCTTCCTCTGACTATATGTTTTAGAGTCTCAATAGCAATACTTACGCTCTCTATGGAATTGCTACGAATTAATGAAGATAAAGAATGAATACATGTACAAACTTTATCATATTGAATAAGGTCTGGAACAAATCTCCTTGAGAAAAACCTTAACGAGTCTTGCGCATATTCTGTCCCCATATCTACTCCTGGTAAGTTCTGCAATCCTATAACAGCTCCTTCAGCTGCAATTCTTGCAGTAAACGCATCCATAAATTGCCACCGACCATCTGAAAGATATGGGCTGAGATCAAAGTTATAAATAGCCATCTCCTCTGTAATTTCATTTGGTCGTCCATCATATGCTAAATAAACGACTTTATCGGTCGATCCTCTTTTTAAAATCTGATAAAGTACTTGTTGCGTGAATTGTTCAAATTTAGTGCCAGGTTCACCTAGTACAAGTATTACACTTTTATCAGGAAGACCTGGGTTATCCTCTCCTCCCAAAAAAATGTCTAATGACCGAACCCCTGTACGAAAATGACTTTTATCGCTCAAAAATGAACCACCTTATAATTAAATGTAAGACTCCATTATAAGTATTAAGATTTTCTTAGATTTATTATAAAACCAGTAACAAAGAATTCAATAATATAAAAGTTTAAGAGAATAATCAAACAGTAGAAATGTATTCTGGATTATAACCTATAACGTGCAAAAAAATTTATAGAAAAACGTAAAAAATCACTCATGGGCGGTAAAACATGCACGATGTCTCTCCACAAGCCCTGCCATTCGAATTTAAAGGATTTGGCAGCAATCAAAAGATAGGGTGTCTATTAATCCATTCCTTTACAGCAAGTCCAAGCGAAGTTCGACCCTTGGGTGTTTTTTTACGAAATCATGGATATTCAGGAATTGCTCCACTTCTCCCAGGCCACGGGAGTGTTCCCGACGATTTGAGAACAACAAGTTGGCTCGATTGGTACTCTAACGCGAGAGAAGGGCTTTATTATTTAAAAGAAAACTACTCAAGACGTATTGTTATTGGGGTAGCCTTAGGGTCTGTGATAGCAACAATGCTTGCTGCTTCGCCAGAAAGGGAAAGTATTAATGGAGTCATTCTTATTTCCCCCAGTCAGCATTCACCATCAGCCCTAGTAAAAACAGTTTTACCATTTATTAAATATATTAAAAAAGAATTTCCAACAATTACGGAACACGAGATGAAGGTTGAAGAACTAACAAATGAAAAAATCGAACAGTTCTTCTATGCTAAGCGGCCAACAGAAGCATTTATTGAGTTGTATAAAATTATTGGGTTCACAAATAAACGTTTATCACTGATTACTCAACCTACCCTTATTATTCATCATAAAAAAGATTTTGTTTCTGCAGATTTTATCTATAATAATTTAACTAGTTGTGAAATAAAAGAACAATGGACGCATGATAAAGGAGCTCGATGGTTCTTTTATTCTGAGGAAGCCCAATCTGCTTTTGAAAAAATTGATAGTTTTATTCAAGCAAATTGCCTTGAGGAAAATAGCTAAGATAAAATCAACAAGGATACATCTTTAATCTATTATCCCTATAGTTATTTTAACGATATCTCTGTGGAAGAATCTGTAAAATAATGTTAACAATTGGAAATAATAATCGCATCGGTATGTACCATGGAATAATAGGGAAAAACTTGGGAATCCATATACCCCATACTTTTCCAGGATTGAATATTTTATTGGGATCTATTTCTTTCTTTACATGTTTCATCTTATTCAATTGATCCTTAAGAACGATTCTTGAAAAAGGACTTAACCATAAGCCTGTACTATAGGGAAGACCTTTGTTTCGACGTGCTATTTGAATAACTTCAAGTGACCGAACCAAGCGGAAAGCATGTGATAATGAACCAATGATAGGCAAGTATAATTGTCTCATATCAGTAAGAAACCAAACAAAAACAACAGTGAGCCCATTAATAGTAGGTAAAAGCTCTATTGCAAAAGAATTACGTTTAAATGTCTGGGAAATTTGGTTAACTAAATTTTCTAGATGAATAGTTGGCACTAAAACTTCTGAAATGATCAAAGAGGGCCCTTTTCGCTTCAATCGAAGAGTATAGAATCGCTCTTCCCATAATTCTTTTGAAAGATCATACGATAAAGGTAAAAGCTTATATTGACTAGTTATATGCTCAAACTCTTCCTCATGCCAATCTTCCTCTTGAAAGCTCATTGCAATTACCCCTCCTCCGTTATTTGGAGAAATTAGATTTGAATTGAAGATTTTACTATTTTGCCATATCAGATTTTGCTGATCAATAAAGCGTAAAAAATAGGGGGTTAAATCTTGATAAGCTGCTAATGCATTTATAAGAGAGGTTTGATCAGATGACGAAACAGCAACGTGTATCAGCTTAGTAGATCTTATTATTTTAAGTTTTAAATTTATTAATATTCCTAGAGTGCCACAACTGCCCACAATGATCTCAGGATCGATCTCTTGAAACTTTTTTCCTTTTGTTCCAATAAAATTAGCCCTCACAACACTTTTTAATACACTACCATATTTAGCACTACCTATTCCATAACCACCTTGAATTACCCACCCAGCTATAGTGGATGAAAGGGCAGATGACGGATAAGTCTGTAATGTATATCCTTTGGATTCTAAAAACTTACGAAGATTCTCCCAAGTGACCCCACATTCAACATCAACAGTTAAATTCTCCTCATCAATACTAATAATTTTCTGAAACTTAGTTAAAAGCACAACAATGCCATTCTTAAGTGGTAGGGCTCCTCCATAACCACTTGTTCCTCTACCACGGGGAATAAGAGGGATTTTGTATGTTTCACATAAATTTATTATTTGTTTCAACTCTTTTACATTATTCGGTTGAACTACCGCAAAAGGATTAAAATTGAAAAATAATCTTACTAATCTTGGAATTTCAGCAATATCTCTTGTATAGAGCATTAATTCATACTTTTTTGTAAAAACCTGCATTCCATTATTTTGAAAGTCCTTAAGTTCAGATTTAATCTTCCCCTGCTGCTTTTGCAAAGCTATAAAGTAAATAAATATGAAAAAAAACCCTAAGAAAAGCAAAAGTGTACTTATAATAACATAGGATGGATTATTACTAATTTCAGGAATGGTTAGTGGAACTATAGCAATCCAAACCAACGTAATTACTACCCAACTTATGAAATAAGTTAAGAGAGTGTCATAAGTGCGCACAACAAAATCCTCTTATAATTTCGGAAAACGAATAGTAATAATCAGAGGAATGGGCATGTCTATCCATTCATTATTAAAGGTTATTTGAATATACCTCTTCAATTGTCTTATGGTATTAAAGTTCTCGTGAATCTTAAGTCTATGAATTAATACACAAATAATTTAGGGTCTATGGTACAAATCAAAGGATTTAATCGGTTAACACGAATTATGTTTCTAAGGTGTTCGTTTCAGGAGTAAAATCATTACAATGGAAGATTCAAGATTACAGAAGAATTTTAAATTAAATAAAAAAAAGAATATTCGGTATATTTTGTTTGATTTCGACGGGACAATTGTCAATTCTATGCCTTTCCTAGAGAACAATGCAGTACTCCTTCTAACTAAATTTTATAATTTCTCTACCAAAGAAGCTCAACAGAAATATCGTGAAACGACTGGGCTTCCATTTGTTCAACAAATGGATATTATTTCCCCTAATAATGCCCATTTAAATTCAAAAATCGTTTATAAGTTCGAGAAAATGAAAATTGAGAAAATTTATGAACAAAAACTATTTAGTGAATCGTATGAGGTTATACAAGAACTAAAAAAACGTAGGTACTGGCTTGGGATATCAAGTGGTACAATTGAAGACATAATAACAGAATATATAAGAAATGAAAACATTTCAGAGTTAGTTGATGATATAATGGGTTGGAGACCAGGATTCGAGAAAGGAAAAGACCATTTTGACTTCATTTCATCTAAATATAACCTAAAATCATCTGAGATTGTATTCATCGGAGATTCATTGAATGACGCTCGTCGAGCGAATGATAATGGAATTCTTTTTATTGCAAAATTGGGAATGTTTCATCTGAAGGATTTTGACTCAATTATTCCAAATGTCAACGTAATTACTTCATTAAAGGAAATTCTTAAAGTCTTCCCTCCACTTTACACGGATAGATAGTACATGAATTTAAATTCAAAATATTTAACTGGACTAATTATACTTGTAATAATTGGGGGTATTTTGGTCTTCATTGATCCAATCTCCTTCTTTGATTTGCCAAACGGTTTGGATTATATTGGATATGGAATTCTTGCAACAGTAATTGGGATAATTTACTACATTCTTCTATTTTCTCCAGAACGGATTAAAGGGTATCAAGCAGAGTATGAAGCTTCACCAGACTTAACAACTTTTAAAGTCGTAAGAACCTTCAATCAAAAATTACCAAGAGAATCAACAATCCCTGATATTGCTTATTGTAGTGCTTGTGGAAAGCAAATCCATAGACCATTTCTTTGTACGAAATGCGGACAACTACTCTGCGGTGAACATTATCTTCATGGAGCACATAATTGTACGGAGTGAGAGTGAGCTCAGTGAGTCAGAAAGATGAATGGAGAGAAATTGTTAAAAAAGAGTACGAAAGGAAAACCTTTCTAGATAGACTTCATCTATCTGTCCACGAGCTTTCCGAGTTGGGAATTGGTTGGTTAATTTCCAGTTTTGTAATTTTATATATTACGGGAATGCTTACGTTTGTAATTCAAGAAGGACGTATTCCTGATACCTTGTTAATCTATTTATTTATACTCGGCATTAGTTTTTTTGTCCATGAGCTGATGCACAAGTTTACAGCTATAAAGTATGGAGCAAGAGCTCAGTTCAAGCTTTCAAGAGAAGCACTAATCATAACTGTAATTGGGTTAATCATAGGTTTCCCTATTCTAGCTACTGGAGCTGTTTATTGGTGGGGTGAGACAGCTGCCTCTCCTGGCATCCGGGGACGAGTTTCAGCAGCAGGGCCAGTATCAAATTTAATACTTGCTAGTATTTTTTTTATCATTCAAGGAATAGGGGTCGCAGTAGTAGCAGAATCTCCAACACTTGGGATGCTATTATTTACAATTGGATTTACAGGTGTATGGTTGAATGCATTTCTAGGATTTTTTAATATGCTACCTCTTGGTATGTTAGATGGAGCTAAAGTATTAGCTTGGGATCCCAAAATTTGGGTCTCAATTATTGGTTCTTTGATTATAATTGGTATTATCAGTGGAGGTTTTAGTTGGTTTCTGTGATATTGTACGGATTTTTAAAGAATTAAGAAAATCAATCAAAAGTATCCACTATTGAAGACCAGGGATATCGTGTACTGATTTCTTTTAGTACCCGATCAATTTTTCGCTCTTCAAATGTTCCAGCATAAAATAAGCAGAGCACTAATCCTCCACGGGTTCGTTTCATCCTTTGATACATTGTTTTAACAGTATTGATTGTATCATATACAATAAGGACTTTTGCTTGAGGAATATCAATGTCACGTTCTCCTACAGAAGTCATTACCAAGACTGACTTTCCTAAATAGCGTTTAAATTCTTTTAAAACCATTCCTTTGTCCCTGGTCTCTCCTGTTATAAGAAATGGGGTTATTCCCAGCTTTCTCAACCTTTCTTCAATGAAGTAGGCTGTATCTAAGTAAGAACAGAGAACGACAACTTTCGAATCTTTAGGCTGTTTTTGA
>JBHLKC010000044.1:0-18547 GCA_048887065.1 Candidatus Hodarchaeota archaeon | reverse complement strand
TTAATAAATAAAAAGAGTTTGAGTCTAAGTAACCACAGTATTTCCCTTACAAAACATTTAATACGGAGATAATTCCATGGTATGCCCACACTTTGATGAAGAAAATCAAACATGCAGAGAACTTGGTCAGAAGTTTTATAAAGGTATGCAAAAGCCTTGTTTAGACTTGAGCGATCCACAGAAGTGTCCGATTCTCCTAATGCGAGGATAAATTCTTTTACCAGATATATAGATGATCTAATTCTAGATTTGAATAGTTCATTTTAATATCTGGATTATTTACATCCTCAAGCCACCATCGACTTGAACCACTCCACCTGTCATATAATCAGAATCTTCAGACGCTAGGAACACTGCTACTTTTGCAACATCGTCTGGATATCCGATTCGCATTTGAGGGATTTGAGCAATTGTTTGCTCTTTATAAACAGAGGGAGTATCCGCAGTCATTGCTGTTTCAATGTATCCTGGCATGATACAATTTACGTTGACTTTATAACGAGCTAATTCTCGTGCAGCAGTCTTTGAAAAGGCAATAATTCCCCATTTGGATGCTGCGTATGCAGCTTGGCCTACATTACCATATTTTGCAGCTGTCGAAGTGAAATTGATAATTTTCCCACCAAGAGGCCTTTTTTCCATGAAATGAGTAGACACAGCACGAATACAATTGAATGTACCAGTTAAGTTGATATTAATAACTGAATTCCAGAGTTCATCTGACATTTTTGAAATTAAAGCACTTCGGGAAATACCAGCATTGTTTACAAGAATATCGATCTTTTGAAATTTATTTAATGCTCTTTCCACTAAACGATTTACGTCTTTAACATTAGAAACATCACAGGGGATCGCAAGAGCCTCACTCCCTAATTCTGTAATCTCATTCACAAGAGAATCAATATCTGATTGTGTCCTAGCTGCAACTACAACCTTAGCTCCTTCTCTTGCGAACTCCAGAGCAATTTCTCTTCCAATTCCTTTCCCTGCTCCTGTGACAATCGCAACTTTATCCAGTAATCTTTTTGATTTTAATACGACTTCTTTAGTTACAGCAATCTCCTGATCAGAAACAGTTATTTTTTTCCCTCGTAGAACACGATAAATCACCCTGTCTCCCTCTACGACCTCTGGTTTAACCAGAACGTCCTCACCAATTTCAAGTGGTTCAGTGACGTCTTCAATCCAAGCTACTGCTCTCCCACCTTCTTTTAAGTCAACCACAGCAACTGTGTACGGAGCAAAACGTTCAAAACCAGCTGGGGGTACATGAACTTCTGAAAATGACAAAATTGTACCCTCTCCCGAAAATTCTGCAGGTTGAATAAATTCATCAGTAAGACATTCTTTGCAATTAGCTCTAGGAGGATAATAAAGTGTTGAACATTTGGTACATTTGGTACCTTCTAGCTTTCCTTCTCTCAAAGCTTCCAAAAAGCGCGCGCCAATCTTTGATTGAGAAATATAGTCTTTATACCCAAATTGTTTCATCGTTTTGCACCTCACCGTGAAAATATATGGACTACACAATATTGTCCGTGCCCACCAACATTATGTGTCAATCCAATCTCCGCACCATCGACCTGACTCTTTCCTGCTTCTCCACGAAGTTGTTTGACAACTCCAACGACCTGTGAGCAACCAGTAGCTCCAACAGGATGCCCCTTTGATTTCAGACCGCCATCGACATTTATAGGAACTTTTCCCCCTACATAGGCTTCTTCAACAAATTCTCCTCCTTTTCCTCGCTCTGTGAACCCTAAATCCTCGTAAGCCATGATTTCCGCAATTGTAAAGCAATCATGGACTTCAGCAACATCTATATCCCTAGCTTGAATTTTAGCTTGATTATATGCTATATTTGAAGCTTCTACAGCACTAGATAAGGTGGCTAGTTCTGGACGGGTTAATAAAGAAAAAGGAGCAGTTGCGGCACCAAGACCAGAAATCCAAATTGGTGTATCCGAGAGTTGTTTTGCTTTCTCTTCATTTGTCACAACAAGCGCAGCAGAACCATCGGCGTTTGCACAGCAATCAAAAAGACGGAGCGGAGAGGCAATGATTCTTGATTCTAATGCTCGTTCTATTGTAATTTCTTTCTGGAACATTGCTAACGGGTTCATCGCCCCATAATAATGGTTTTTTACGGCCACAGCCGCCATCTGTTCTGAAGTTGTGCCATACTTTGCCATATGAGAGTTAGCATACATTGCGTAATAATTAGCAAAAGTAGTTCCGTATGGAGCTTCCCATTGAACATCTCCACTCCGTCCCATAATCTTTAGGACTTCTGATGTAGGATTTTCTAGCATCTTTTGTACACCCAACACCAAGACAATATCGTGCATTCCTGCAGAAATCAAGGCATAAGCGCTTCGTAAAGCTACTGCAGAACTACTGCAAGCTGCTTCTGTAAGCCACACTGGTTGGGGGTTTAATCCAAGATATTCTGTTATAGGTCCAGCAATGCTTCGTTGTGTCATATATACAGGACTTGCTCCGATGATTGTAGCCCCAATATCTTTACGAGTGATCCCAGCATCATTTAATGCCTCTACAAAGGGTTCAAAAGCTAGCTCTTGAACTGTTACATCGTCTCGACGACCGAATCGACTATGGCCTATACCTACAATACCTACTTTCATTTCTAATTCAATTCCTATTTTTGGCACAAAATAACAGTACGAATTCCTTCGCTCCGTCGCATGATATCAAATGCTTCATTGATTTCAGAAAGTGGATATTTTCCTGTTACTAAAGGTTCAACGACTAAAGTCTTATTCTTTACTAACTCGATAATTCGTGGATAATCTACAGTACGACATCCTAAACTCCCTACTAATTCCATTTCATAAAACATGACACGACCAACATTAAAGCCATCCCAACGTTTCGGAGAATATCCAACTGCGACCAGTCTTCCACCTTTTCTGAGACTATCAAAAGCTTGAGCAAAAGTAGAAGGGTGTCCTATTGCTTCAAAAGCAACATCGGCTCCTCCTCCTGTGATTTTCCTTATCGCACCAACAATGGCTTTCTTATCTAAATCCTTGGTCAATATTGTTTCGACAGCCCCGAGTTGTTTCGCGACCTCTAACTTCTTGGGAATAATATCTAGGGCAATGGCGAATCCACCAGCTGCTTTAATATTTTGGACAACATTTAACCCTATGCCTCCACATCCGATCACAACGGCCCAATCTCCTGGTCGTACTTGACCACGATTCTTAACAGCATGATACGGAGTAGATACTGCATCAGAAATGATGCACCCTTCTTCTAAAGGAATTTCGGAAGGAAGATAAAATATATCTTTTGCTGGAACCATTATCTGCTCAGCAAAACCTCCATCAACATTACTACCAAAGAAAGTTTGATTTGAACAAATATTTTCACGTCCAGTTCTGCAATAGAAACAGTTCCCACAGGAAATCACAGCAGGAACAAGAACATGGTCACCCTTTTTGAATTGGGCAACATCATCACTCATTTCTGCTACTTTTCCTGACATTTCATGTCCTAAGATCAATGGTGGAGCTTTACCTGTAGGAACACCATGATCGAGAAAACCTAAATCTGTGTGACAAACACCACACGCCTCAATGTTTAATATCACTTGTCCTGATTTCCCAGAAATGTCAGGAGAAGGATAATTTTCATCAATTTTCATCGGGGTCTTTACTTTTTCAAAAACAGCCGCTTTCATGTTTATCCCTTAATTTGTTGTATATTTGAGTCTGATTTTTAATTCTTACGAAAACAATTTTTGGTCTAGATTGATTTATTTAACGATTTTTCCATTCAGGAGTCCGTTTTTCTACGAATGCCTTCAATCCCTCATTCGCATCATGTGTTTTCATAAGTTTGTTTAGGTAATATTCTTCAACTCTATCGATCTGAGAATCGAAATCATCAACAAATCCTAAACGAATTGCCTTCTTAGTATGGTGTAATACCACTGTACTTAGTTTATTAAATCGTTCAAGAAACTGATTGAATTCCTGGTCGTAAGAGTCAACTGGAAACACATGATTGACCAGACCAAGGCGATGCGCTTCGTTGGCACTAATTGTTTCTCCTTGAAGTAAAAGTTCATATGCCTTCTTATGGCTTGTGAGATAGGGGAATATTAATACTGAAACTGGTGGAAAGACTCCTACTTTAATTTCAGGTTGTCCAAACTTTGCTTTCTCTGAAGCAAGAACGATATCACAAAAAACTGCCACTTCGCATCCCCCACCGAGAGCAGCTCCCTTAACACTAGCAATTGTCAGACAGTTCAACCGATTAAGTTTTTTAAACATTGTATGAAATTCTTTTAACATTATTGGAGCTAAATCACCCATATGCTCACCCACATCGACACCAGCAGAAAAAGATCTTCCAGTATGGTCAATCACAACTGCTTTAAGTGATTGGTCTTCTAGAAAACTCTCAAGTGCTTCGTTAATTTGCTTCATCATGGCAATGTTTAAAATATTCCAATCTCCATTGTTAAATGTAATTTTTCCAATGTTATTACTTTTCTCAACTTGAATTAAATCATTAACCAATTTATTGTCACCTTTACTAAAGTAAGATACCATTTTTCATACGAGAATAATATGTATGCATCTTTCTAAAAATTTAAAGCTTAATTATAACTCACATTCAAATTCAATGTAAATTAAGGCATTTCTACCTAATTTGTTAAGAAATTCATAAAATTAATATAAATTTTCTACTTATATTAAGATCCTTTAATTGAGAGTTTTTACTGAAGCCTAATTTCTGTCACGATCGAAGGATTTAATTATAGCATAGAAAGTCTTGATCATCCTTGTAGAACTAGTTTTTAACTTGCTAGTTCTGGAAGTATAATCATTTTAAACCTATATTGGGTTATAAAGCACATTAAAAATGGCATAAGTGAAAAATTTAGGCTTTACTTGTGATACTCATGAAAAAAAAGTTCAAGAGACTTGCATTTGAAAAACCAAAAGATTTAATTTTTGGAAAATCGGTAAACCCTCTGAATTATGGCTTTGATTTGGAATTAGGTAATGGAAAAGTTATCCCTGAAATTAAATATTTCCCTAAACCTGAGCATTTAAAATCTCGTGAATCAACAATTGATATCTATGAGCGTATAGCAACTGATATTTTAAAACGTGCTGCCTATTTAGGACTTAAGGACATACAACTTGAAATTGAATTTCCAGCCCAATTAACGAAGGATCAAAAACTAGCAGGGGAAGTATCACATGTTCAGAAAGAAGAATTAGAGGAGTTTTATGATAAATATGGAATTAGATCTGCTTTAAGAGGTACAATTGCAGATATTCGAAATGTGTCAAAAGAAGGACTTAGAGATAGTAGTCTTGATTTAATGTTAAATTCTTTCGAATCTGTGGCTGAAAATGGCGTGGACGCGATTTCTATTGAATCCTTTGGTGGAAAAGAAATCATTGTCGAAGCCGTGATAAATGGAGACATTGCAGGTGTTATATTTGCCACGGGAGTAGTTGCTAGTATTGATGTGGCATATATTTGGGATAGAATAGTCGAGGTTTCTGGAAGAAAATCTATTCCTACAGGAGACACTAGTTGCGCTCATGCAAATAGTACAATGGTTTTAGCGGGAGGATATACATCAAAAATGGTATCACATGTTTTTGCTTCTGTAGTACGAGCGATATCAGCAGTTAGAACATTAGCATCTTATGAAGCAGGAGGAATTGGACCAGGAAAAGACTGTGCTTATGAAAACAGCATTATAAAAGCCATCACTGGATTTCCTATGTCACTGGAAGGTAAGAGTTCTGCTTGTGCTCATTCAAGTCTAATTGGAAATATACCATTAGCAGTTGCTGATTTGTGGTCTAATGAATCAATTGAATACACCAAATTATATGGTGGGATGGGACCAGCAGTTTCATTAGAGATGCTTGCTTATGATACAGACTTGTTGAACACTGCCATTCAAGAGGGAAAACAAGATCTTTTGAAACAATTAATTGTTCAAAGCAATGTTTTCAAAGATCCACAAGCTTTAATTTTGTCACCAGAAAACTCCATCAGGATTGGAAAAGCCATTATAAGTTCTGAATCTTATTACGAAAGATCTATTAATGCAGCTCGAGAATGTATCAATATTGTTGAAGAAAACATAGAAAGGCTAAACCTGCCAAGAATTGAACTGAAATACATTAATATCATTAAAAATGACCTCGCGAAACTTCCTGATAATGATAGTACTTTTATTGAAGAAATGACCAAGAAATATTCCAATCTTACGAAAGAATTCAATCCAAAAAACTATGAGCTTTAAGATTCATCAAGCTTCATTTTTCAATTCAAGAAATTCATAAAAACTACACACTTGTAATAATATTTATACAAATGAAAGCAAAAATTGAAATAGTAGCGCAATTAAAGCAGCTTTCAAAAGAAATTGAAGTGTTAACAGATTTAGAAGACAGATATGTCTATTCTTTTGAAAAAATCTTCACTAAGCAAACTTATTCAGCTCTCGATATTGTTGTAAAGGTCTCTTCTCCCAAAGAAACGAGTAGAATAATACAATGGGCTGAAAAAGAGGATATTTCTTTAATATGGAGAGGGAAACCTTTTTCCTCATCACTCTGTGAATCGAAAAAACCTGTAATTTTAATAGATGATACAAAAATACCAGAATTAAATATTATTTCAGAGAAAAATGGAAAGAAAAAAGATTTTGATGAATTTTTTCAAGAGTTACTTAGGAATGTCCACAGTACCTACAGGAATACTGTCTTGGCAACAAAAACATCAATATTGAATAAGAATATTATCTATTGTCTCCAAAAGAACATTTGCAGTGGATATTGTACAGTCACTCCCTATTTCAATGAAATTGAAACATGGTCTTCGAAAGGAAGAATGCTTCTTATCAAAGGACTAATGAAAGAAGAACTAAATCTTTCTGACAAAATTATTGACATTATTTACACTTGTAGTAAGTGTGGCCACTGTTTTGCTGAATGTTTTCAAAATTCAGATTTTCATAAAGCAATTACTACCATGAGGAATAAGATAAACACTGAAAATCTAGCTCCGAAGGTTTTTCATGAAGTTGCAACAAATATCTTTGAACACGGAGACCCAAGTGCAAATCCAGTTGAACGACGCCTTTCGTGGTTGAATAATGTTTCGAGTGTCAAACTACCAGAAAAAGCGGATAATCTCTACTGGGTTGGATGCATGGTAGCAAGTCGTACTCCCAATACAGCAAAAGCCTTTTTTAATATTTTAAACCGTAACCATGTTGATTTTACAATGTTGGGTAGAAAAGAAGGATGCTGTGGTTACGTATTGGTTTCATCAGGGTTATGGAATGAAGCTAAAAGGGTTGCAAATGAACTGATCAAAAAGATTGAAGAGATAAACTTGGAGAATCTGATCACACCTTGTGCAGGATGTTATTATACCTTTACAAAGCTTTACCCAGAGATTCTAGATATTTCTCTACCCTGTGAAGTTCTTCATTCCTCCCAATTCCTTGAAGAAATATTAAAAGAAAATGAAGTAAAGCTTAAGGCAATTCCAAAAAATATTACATATCATGATCCTTGCTCATTGGGCCGACATTGTGGAGTCTATGAAGCACCTCGTACTGTGTTAAGAGCAATTCCAAAACTTAACTTTAATGAAACACAATTTAACAAAAAAAATTCTCGCTGTTGTGGTGGTGGGGGGGGATTATGGACATACAATTATCGTGTAAGTATGGATTCGGCTTACACGAGGTTAAAAGAAGATTTTTCACCTTTAAATGCTGATATTTTGATAACTGCATGTCCACAGTGTCAGATGAATTTCAATATCACTTCCAGAAGAAAATCTATCCCGTTTCAGATTAAGGATATTGTCGAAATTGTAGAGTTAGCAATGATTATCTAATTTTTATCATGAGTCCAGACAATTAGAAAAAAATAAAGGTGAAAGGAAGAAAATTTTCAATTTCTATTAAGATTTATTAGCTTGTATCGTTCATCTGACCTTCTACAGATCAATAATCTCTACAAAAATTAAATTTACTCAAATTTCGCAGAATGTTTCAGTGAAAGGTGTTAATTTGTCCCTTTAATGAATCTATTAACAATTTTATCAGTGTAGTATGGCTATCTCCTAATAAATTATCGAGGAAGCTTCAAATAGAATTACTCCTTTTTTTTTGGTTGATACAACAACATTCTATATGTGTGGGTTGAATAATTTGTCTTTGTCTAAAATTCAAAGACAAGGCACTTCCTTGTTTGTAGGGTTGATGTGTATTATTATTACACTATCTTCGATCCTTTTATGTAGTTTATCTACCTTAAATGATCGTCCAAATATAATCTCTCCAATATTAATTGAGGACGGAAACCTCTACTCAGAGAACCCCCCTCCAACTCCTTTATTTTCTATTCAACCGTTTCAACAACCTCGAATTCTCTTTATTGTTGATAATGCTAAATATCCAGACCCATACAAAGATGTTCCGTTTTTCGATCTTATGACCCTAGGCTTAAATTACAACGTAACCTATCATACCTCAAATAACTCGTATGCATATGAAAGTTATGACGCGATTGTGATTTCAAGTTCAGTGGGAGAAGGAATCGATACTGTTGGTTCATTAATCAATGCACCAATCCCTATTCTTACAATGCAACCAGGTCATTATGATGAGTTTCAATTAGGCAGTATTTATAGCATTAAGGATACGAGTAAGTTTTATATTTATGATGGAGATCATTATGTTTCCCAGAACTTGGACAGTAAGTCGGTTTTTACTGTATACACCGCGGAATATCCAGTAGGTTATATTCAAAATTATAATCCTATGCCTATCGGCGTTGAAATTAACCTTATTGCTGTAAGAGCAGATAAATTAGGAAAATTTTATTGGCCAAGTGATGCTACATGGTTAACACTAGAAAAAGGTAATAAAAACTGGAATTTAACAGCCTCTCCAGAAAGGAGAGCATTTTGGGGAGCAGGTTGGGGGATTTCCCTAACTCCTAATGGATGGGAGAATTGGAATAGAACGTTAAGTTGGCTTCTATATGATGATGTTCCTGGAAATGCGACAATACAAGTTGATGTTACGGATTTAGATAATAAGTCTGTTTCTAATGCCCGAGTAACACTTATAGAGTCTAACAATCAATCGAATATCTGGATTCAGAATACTACAAGTTTTGGATATTCAATATTTTCTAATATTCCTTTTGGTTATTATAATATCACTGTGGAATATGAAGACACAGTTAACGATGAATTACAATTTCTTGAAATAGCTGGTGAACGTACTCATGACATAGAACCCAGTTTGTACTTTTCAGTTCAAATAGACGAATATAGTGACAATAACCCTCCACTCATATCTAATATACAGTTTCAAGCCTCAAATACCACATTTTCAGCTGATATTTATGATGAAAGTAGTATAATTACTGTCAATCTTAGTCTAACGGTTCGAAATTCTACAAGCGGTAGTATATTACGAAACACTTTCTATTATATGGTCTCTGTTAATAATATCCAATATTATAATGATACAGCCTTGGAAGGTTTACCAAGTTCAGGAATAAATGTTGTGTATAATATCTCCGCTATTGACATTGCTTCTAATAAAGAAGTGTCAGAAAACAAATTTTTTACATTAGGAGATATGAATGCCCCCATCATCCACTACTATAATGTCACAGATAATGAAGATGGTTCATTGGTATTTTATGCCAATGTTACGGATGAAGAGAGCCTAGTACAAGAAGTAGTTCTGAGAATTAATGATACATATGAGAGTATGTATCTAAATTCGTCTGGATTATGGATTTTTGAAACTTATGCCTACTATGACATTCTTTTGAATTATTCAATTCATAAAGCAGTTGATAGTGTTGGTAATGAAAATAATGACAGTTTTTACCCAAAATCCGGATTAATCACACCAAAGGATGGTGTAAACCCTATTATATATGATTTAAGTTATAATCTTAGTGATCATGAAAAAGGATTCGTTGTATTTAGAGCGACAGTTGAAGAAATTAACGATTATCAAAGCGGTGTCAATACAAGTAGTATAATGATTCTTCTCTCAATCTACAATGGTAATTGGATGAATGATTCATACCCAATGTATGCTATTGGGGCTATCACTTATGAATTCGAATACACTTTTAGCTTTAATGATACGGTTTTTTATCGAATTATCGCCTCTGATTTAGCGGGTAACATTAATCTGGGGCATGAACATAATGATACCATTGATGACAATTCGATACCAGAATTATTTTTTGATGCTAAAGAATTTGGAAATGGTACAGTAGAATTTAATTCTACTGTAACTGATTGGCCTGATAACACAACTAGTGTCACTCTTTATTATACTCAAGATTATTTTGGTACTTGGTCAAATGTGTCAATGGTTCGTATTGATGAAAACCTATACCTACAACAAATTCCTAATTTTGATTTTAGACTGCGTGATGTTTGGTATTATGCTACTTCTATTGACAGTGCACTTAATCTATTTGAACCTACACCAGATCAATACCAAAAAATTGAGTTAAGTGATACAATAGCTCCAGATGTCTTTTTCTCTATAAGTAATTCTACAATCGTAGATGGGAACATCTTCATAACTGCATGGGCTAGTGATCCGTATGGCGATAGTCGTGATATAAACAATTCTTTTTATATCAATTTTACCCAACAAGGTGTTACTGTTAACTATGAAATGAGCTATGAATCCTTTTACTTTTATACCTTTGATCAAACCTTTAATTTCGGTGAAGAAATTTTAATTGAGGTATGGACTACTGATAGTGTTGGTAATACAGGACTAAGCAACCGTACAATTATTATAAGTGATTATGCTGCACCTAAGATTTTAGATACTGGTATTATTGAATATCAAAATGGGACTGTTACTTTCTGGGCTGAAGTACTCGAATATTCAACGGGGAGTGGGTTACCATCTGATAATTCTTCCGTGAATCTTGAATTTGTATTTATATCGATATATAACGAAACTATGTCTTGGAACGGATCAGGAAATATATATTCTTATACATTCACTGGCCTTGTGCCAGGGAATGCTTTTAATTATCGAATAAGTGCTTATGACAACAATAATAATTCTTTAACAACTCTCTGGAATATGGAAATTATTGAAGATAAATCAGCACCAATAATCAATTCTTTTGGTTACTCTGAAACCTTAGTAAACCATACTTTCACACGTCTTGACTTCTGGATTAATGCTCAAGATGTTTTTGGTCCAATAGTCGGAGCAGAAATCACGATTGATTACTTTAATGGATCCTCTTGGAACCTAATTAAGGATGAAATGATATCCAATGGATCTGATTTTACTTATTCCGTATGCTTACACTGCAATTTCACATTCAATTATTCAATTCAAGTTTATGACGCCAAACCAAATCTTGTAATGGTGAGTAATACAAATATGAGAACTTATTGGGGACCAGTGGTCATTGAATCTGGAATTATTCAGGATTCCGATAATACAATAATTATCTGGGCAAATATTTCAGATTGGGGTTCTGGTGTTACTGAAGTCATTCTAGAATATCATTTTGATTCTCAAGAAGGGTTAGGAGGAGGTGGAGCTCAGGTTCTTAAAGAAACCGTTCAAATGGAATTTAATGGCAGTTTATACATAGCAACACTCTCATTCCAGGAAAGTGGCGCGTTAACTTGGACCATTATTGCGAAGGATGGTTTAAACACATTTGTGACCTCTGTTTCATCTCCAACGCCATTCTTAGTAACTTTGCCTATAGAAACAATTGCTTGGGAAGATATATTCCCATTGATTGCTGTTGTAGCGATTCTTCCTTTAGTCTTAGCTTTTGCTATTGCAAGTGTAAGGAGAAGACGACATCGCAAAATATCAGTTAAAAAACAGAAAGAAAAAGAAATTGCACAGCGATTCAGTGATGTTTTAAGCATTCGGTCTATAATCTGTCGTAACAGTTTTGGATTACCATTTTATACTGAAAATTTTGTGACCGAATCTCATAATTTAGATTTAACTGCAGGACTTACTTCAGCAATTTCTAATATAGTAACAGAAGTTTCTCAAAGAGAAATGAAGAAAGGGGAATTCGATGTATTAGAGAGAGAAGGATTCAGCATTTTATCACATCATGGGGAATATTCGACAATCAGCATCGTTTCAGAGGGTAGGCTAAGCAAATTTATGAAAGAAAAAGTCAAAAAGCTAAATGAGGCTATTGAATCCCGTTTTAATCAACAGGAACTGGAAGATCCAAGTTTAGGAGAAATTCCAGAAGAATTTAGAGGATTAGTCTATAAGTATTTGAATGTCGGTTTACTGAGTAAGTTAACTATTAATTTTAACAGATTTAAAGAAAAAGAGAAGCAATTCACTGATAGTGAACGAAAATACATGAAATATCTCCAAGAAATCCTACCAAAGAGTGATAGTCAAATAGCATTTTATGTAACCACATTTACTTCAACTCTTACAAAGAGCGGTGTTAGCTTAGTAAAAGCATATATTCTACTAGAAAAATCCTTCAGATTGAGAATTATCTATCCAATCGTTCTTGAACCTAGAATAGTCTGAGAGATTTTTCTAAATATGATCTATATATCGATTCTAATGATTCTACCATCTTGCGAGCTTCTTTTAGATAGTTAGAATAATTGTACCTATATCAATCATTATACCTATATCAATGGAAATTAGAGAATGATGCAGATCAAACAAAACGATAATAAGATTAATTGGCAAAAGATTAATGGAACAAGAGTAGCAGTTGGTGCGTTCGGAATCCTTTGTGGACTAACTGGTATAATAGCTGGGTATTTTGAGATCCATCAAGGCAATATTGCTCCGAGTGGATTTGTAATCAGTACTATTGGATCAAATTACACAATGGCAAATGATTTTACTTATTTTGCGGTAACGATCATACCGAATTTGTTAATAACTGGAATACTAGCAATTATTGTTAGCAGTCTGGTGATAATATGATCAGTGAGATTTGTACATAAGAAAAATGGTGTATTAATATTACTGGGGCTTTCTATCACGCAAATGCTTGTTGGTGGAGGGTGGGTAATTGATCTAGCTATAATAACATGCATTCTAGCTACTAGGATTGAAAAACCATTAAACTGGTGGCGCTCACATCTTCCTACAAAAATACGCTTTTGGTTTACAAAACTTTTACCCCTTGCCTTAGTATTTTATGCTATTATATCTTTCAATATGCTTGTTTTAACAATCCTAGGTGTCAATGATGTAACATTGATAAAACCTCTAGATATACTTGCTGCTATTATGTTTATACCTATTCTATTAATGATATTCGGTGGACTAGCACATGACATTCAGAGACAATTAAACCTTGATTTAGAATCTGCAACAACTTAAAGACTATTAAACGCGTTTTAAAAGGACTTTGACATTTGGTTTGACAGTTTTAAGGCTTTCTAAATCTCCTAAAACCTTACCAAAGACGTTGACAGGTGAAGCAGGTTTTATTTCATCTAGAGTTGAAGTAAGTGGTGTTTTACCAAAAAACACACAGAAACATTGACCTTCTGGCCAATAGGCGACATCACCTAATGCCACAATACTCTTTGCATTCTCTTCAGGCATGCTTAACGGGATAGAAAAATAAATTTCTTCTCCCCAGGTTCTTACTTCGCTTTCAAGTGGCAATAGATTCAAAATTTTAGACCCAGTTTTTGGACTAGAACCTTCAAGGGTGATATCCCAGTGATTTGAATCAATTTTCATGCGAACTTGAGGTTTTAACTGGTTGTTCATTTTCATCCGCTCTAATCTAAGTTGTAGATCTACAATAATGTTATGCATTAAGGTATAGCTGGATATGGCTTTTCGTTAGAAATGTATTTATTTTTTTTACTAATTTCTAGATCCTTAATGAAACCACTCGAGGATTGATAAAATGGTACTTAATAAGAAAACTCGTAGGACTGTCATTCTTTTAGTCGTGGGTATTGCTGCATGTTCGTTTTTGATTAATCAATTATTATTAGAGATTAAAGGAATGATTGGAGATATTAATCCTAAAGACATCTATCTTTTCCAAAAGGACTATACCAGTGTTTATCGATATGAACCTGGCATAAGAGATGTCCAGCAGGAGTTAATCCTAACAAGTACTGTTCTAAACGAAACTCATACAAATGTGACGATTGAGTACGATAACAAAATTGAATCCTTTCTCTCTCACCCAAATGGAACCGTGTATCAAGACGGAGTGATACAGGGGAATTACTCGATTTGGTGGATTTATGTTCCAAATGTATTGATGATGTTTGGCGCGAATGCAGGAGACAAGTTCTCAGTAATTGATCCTACTGGGTTTTTAGGAAAGGTAAATTGGCCATACGACTTAGTTGTTACCCGAAAACGAACTTATTGGCCCAATGATCTAGAATTATCTAATTTATTGGGAGCACAGAGTAGTTTTGATGCAAAGCTCTACAATAATTCAGATGATCGATTAATCGCAAAAATGACTTTTGACATAACTTGTGGAATCATTGAAGTCTGGGAGGGGTTTTATTCCCCTATAGAACTCACTTTAAAGAGTACAAACTTTCCCATGTCACGAAATCGAATAACAGGAATAATTATTGAGAGTACACTTGGTTCGATTATAATACTAGTAACATTCACTTTGATGAGTGTCTCTTGGAACAATCAATTTTTGTCTCGCTTTACTTGGGTATCTAAAGAGGAGAGAAATGAAATTACATTGTTATTAATCGCTGGTGTCATAGCAATTATCATTGAAATGATAGATATTTGGTTCTACCTTCCTCTGGGTTTATTTGGTAATATAGGGCTACACGCAGGATATACAGTTTTTCTTGGTTTTATTTGTTGGAAACAAAGATATAGATATCAATGGCTTGTGCCTTCATTCTTGGAGATAGGATTCATCCTTGCACTCAACTTTGTAACTGGTGATCCATATGTTCCTCCCTTAACAGCATTTATGGGTTCAACAATTAGCTGGATTGCACTAGTTTGGGCTAGCGGAATTGAAAAATATCAAAATTAAATTTAACCAATCCAATAGCTATAAAGAAAATGAAAAAGTAATGGAATCTTTTGTTGATACTAATGCGAAAATTGATAGTCACATTATTTATTCTTTTTTCTATAGGCTGCACTTTGATGATCAGTGGAACCCTTTACTCAGGTGGCTATCTACCTGTTCGTGTCTCTTTTAACACTTATTCAAAATATACAAATGAACTAAATAGTTTTTTTAATAGAACTGAAGTCACTCCTTATGAAGATGCTCAAAATAAGCTTATTGAGGACTATCGAGTAGCGGGATACGTTATTACTCCAAAAAAAGAGAAACCCCCTGAAGGATATCCAGTTATTATTTGGATGCATGGATTTGGAGTGAGTGCAGATATCCAAATGAACTTTCCTCTCCAATTTGCAAAAGTAGGATTCTTTACAATCGCTCTTGACCAACCTGGACATGGGTGGTCTGGTGGTCACTGGGATATGGGGATTGAAACACTCTTAGGAGTATATTCGACTATCGAATGGTTAGTTAATGATTCGAATTACCAAAACTTAATCGATACTACAAGGATTGGAGTTTCAGGTCATAGTATGGGGGGAGTGGCAGCAACTAGAGCTGGTATCTTTGATAACTGGATTAACCCCAAGACTGGAAATAAAATAGGAACTGGGCGAATATACTCGAACTGTGCTGTGTTTTGTTGGGATGACGTTGAAACAATGGCTGAAAACCTCATGGAGTCACGTTTAGGAATAAGAGAGATATGGTCGCATCCAACAATCCTTGATATCATGGTATATTGGCGTTGGTTATCAAACCATGACCCCTCAATACTAAATGAAGAAATCAGTATCCGGTCAGTATCCAATTTCATTGGTGGATCGAATATTTCAAATTATTGCTTGATTATTGGGGGCGAGGATGGTTTAGTATCTGTGGAATCTCAAAGTTTCATTCTAGCGAATGCTACTCAAGTTTCTTGGGTTGAAATTAATGATACAGTTCACAATACAGTAAATCACACTTGGAATTATGGAAATTTTAGTGCCAGTAATGCACGTCGATTAGTGTTAGTTCCAGGGATTGAACATTTTGAGGAAGGATTAAACAAGGAAGTTTTGATAAATGTTATACAATGGTTTAATGATTCAATGCGTTGCACAGAAATAACTAATTCTATTTCCAAAGATTTTCAAGTTGGTTATCTACTAAAAATGTTTGGCTGGATCATAACACTAGTTGCTTCTCTGGGAGCAATTGTTCCTTCGATCTTTTACCTTTCTGATTCAAGATTTGCATTAAAATCTGAACCACCAGAGATTGCTCCAAACATCCAAGAAAAAGAAAAACAATACTACACTTTAATATATCTAGTCGCCTCTACTGTCTTAATAGGATTGAGTGGACTAATTAAAGTCAATTCTATTACCCACTTTTGGATGTTTGACCTCTTCTTTATCCCTAGACTTCTTATCGCCGCGCTCTTCTTATTGATCCCAATGGTTTTTCTGACACTTTTTGAAAAGAAGCAGCATAAATATCAAGTTTGGGATGTGGGTTTGAATTCCTCCTTGTCAGATAACATGAAAAGTGCACTCATTCCTTTACTAGCAATTGGATTTTGGATAATACTATTCAATATAACAGCTTGGGTATTTCAGGTACCCCTTCTTCTCCCACGACCTTTTAATAATGAAATTTTCTTTGATTTTATTGTATTAATTGGAATTTTACTAATTTTTAATTTTCTGACAGAATTACTTTTTCGAGGCCTCTACCAAACTAAAATCCAGCAAAAGAATGTAAAAAATCCATCAACTTTGTTGATTATATGCAAATCAGGCCTGATGAGCGGTATCAGCCTTGGTTTAGGATTTACTACTAGTTTACTAGTCACAACATATGGCCTCTTTATACTGAAACCAGTACTCATTTTTTTTCTATATGGTATGTTTATTTTGATTTTTCTGTTATTTGGCTTCATTTCAGCAGCTATATACCAGAAATCTGGTAATATAATTAGTTCAACAACTTTAAATACGGGAATAATGTCACTTTTCATAGCGGGAAAACTATTATTAGTCTATGCTTAAACTTGCCTAGGTAGCTTGTGGAGAAAGGATTGGATTGACTTATCAAGATCCTAAAATTCTATCATTTGTTAAAAACAATAAATTACAATCAGGTTTTTTGTTGATAGCTCTGATTTTAAGCTTCATCCCCCTGTTTATTAATCAACGTCATGCTACACATACTTTTTCAACTCCAGAAGGAGAAGACATTTCAGTGTTGTCTTGGAGTCCAGATAGTAGCAAACTTGCTATTGGCACGATCACAGGGACTGTATTTATCATGGATACGAATAATGGAACCATTCTCAGGACATTGACTCATGGAGACCCAATTATTAACTTAGCATGGAGCCCAGATAGCTCTAAACTTGTTTCGTGTGACATAAATGATAGTTTCACTATCTGGCACACAATCTCAGGAACGGTTCTCTTAAGGGTGAAATATCCATATCCAATATGGGGGGTTTTTATCCGCAATTTATGGAGCTTTGACAGTAATAAAATTGCAATAGTAACTTATGCGAATACACTCGATATTTGGGATATAAATAGTCGCACAATAACTACATCTCTCCAATTTTCTGACGAAACCATCAGATTTATGGCTTGGAGTCCAGTTGAAGATAATTTAGCAGTTGTTAGTGTAACGGGAAAGGTCTCTATCTGGGATATAAACACTCAGACTAAACTTCAGGAATTTATTCATTTAACGAATTTAACCAAGAAACCTGAGACGGGAAATTATAGTCTTTTAGATGGGACGCTCGCTTGGAGTCCTGATGGTTCTAGACTTGCGCAGAGTTATCTATTCAATCCAGAAATTGTAATTTGGAATGTGACAACTGCATCAATATTTAAAACGTGGTTACCCTCTACTTATTCTCAAAATGCATTTAATGGTACGTTAACCCTTCAATGGAACCCAAAAGGGACACAAATCTTTGCATTATTTTATAATAGTTCCGAAGTTGACTTTTTTGGTTTATTACTTACAACAATAAAGCCAATTTTTAGGATCTGGGATGTTGAAAAGGAGTCAGAAATCACAACGTTTGAATTACCAACGTTTGTAGAACATGAATACAACGCAAACAATCGTGCTTGGAAACCTAATGGCAAGCGAATCTCTTATAGTAGATCGGGTAATCTAATTGTTGTACTTGACATTAATAAATATGAATTCATTAATTTTATTTTTAATTTCCTACCATCCACAAGTGATAATCTATTCACAAATTTAATTGTAAATGTAGAAATTCTGATTCTACTTGTTATTGTCATTGAATTATTTAGTCTTATCAAAGATTTAAGGATTTGGAGAAAGGAACAAGGTACTACTGATGAGCATTAAAGAAGAAATTAACTGGAAAAACCAGATCAATCTTGGCA
>JBHLKC010000043.1:15231-18582 GCA_048887065.1 Candidatus Hodarchaeota archaeon | reverse complement strand
AAAAATAAGAAACTATACATGGCATTACTCTGCTTTGTTTTTCTACTTACACTCTATTCCAATAGCGTTCAAGCAAAACCCACACAAGCTGATTGGTTATTTTCCGTTCACATGATTGCACCTAACAACAATCCTGCTCGAGCGTTATATAGCCAACTCATGGAAGACGAGTTAAGAAACATAGGAATTAATGCCGAATTAGACCTAATCAACTGGCCTGCATTACTTCAACGTGCTGCCCTTCGACAAGTTGGTACGTATGAAGAAGGTGGATATGACATCGCATTCTTTGGGATGTCTCTCGGTTCCCCTGCAGCTCACGTCGGTGATAACATGTTGGGAATATATCACTCATCAGGAGTTCCTCCCAATGGATTTAATGCAATGTATTTCTCCCCTGATAGACCAGGAGACTGGCTCGATTATCGTGCAGCAGAAAATGACGAAATGATCGAGGACATAAACACTGAGTTAAATCAAACAATTGCTAAAGAGCTATTCGTTGATTGGCAAAAACTTTATTTTGACGCCCTGCCTAATATTATGGTTTACAATCTAATGGAAATTCATCCAATTTCTAGAGGCTTGTATGGCTATGATCCTCCTTTAGGACAATTGCAGTCAATCGAAGATATGTGGTTTACTGACGATTTTATCAAAAGTGGTACAAATAAAAATGACACACTTATTTTAGCTGCCTCAGCTGGGCCTTTGAACTTTATCTCAACCATAATAAACGATGTTTATTCACAGTATACTGTTAGCCCCATTAATGACGCGTTGATAGGGACTGCTCCTTCACGAGAAGTGGTTCTACCTGCTGGAACAGACTGGGAAACATGGATGCAAGCCAATTATGGCGTTGATGAACCCTTTGCTTATATCCCACGAGTTGCTTCGGGTTTACACACTGTTAGTACAGATGGATTACAAATCAATATCTCTCTCCGAGATGATGCCTATTGGCATGATGGTGAAAAAGTAGATGCTTGGGATTTGGCCTTCACCTATCAAGCGATTATGACTCCGGGAGTTGGATCTGATGAATATGGTAGTCTTGTGATCGCATTTGGTGATGATGATAAAGCAGCTGGAAAAGGGAACTACTCATTCATTGTGGAAGATGCGAATTCTGATGGGCATGATGAGAAATTAACTCTAAATTTCGATACCACTTACGCTCCATTCCCCGCCAACTTCTTAACCTATACAATACACCCCGAACACATTTTAGGTGACCCTGTTACCCATGGATTTAATGCCACTGGCGACTTTGATCCAATGAACACCTGGAGAGTTCCACCTGGTTCTTGGGATACACACTCTATCAATACTGGGAACCCAGCTGATCGGGGTGGATACAAAGGGCCTATAGGCTGTGGCTCAATGATCTTTTATGAGATGGACCAAACCACAAGATGGGTGACTTTAAAGAAATTTGAAGACATCATGTGGGATAACTCTACATCTGATTGGGTAGCTACCCCAGGAATGTCACACTACTTAATCAAGGATGGAAAACTCGGTAATATGGTTGATACAGCTAAAGCTATCGTTGCTACTACTGTCGACAGCGCAATCGCAGATATGAAGGTTGGAGATATCCACGTCATTGACGAACAATTTAGCATGGCTTCAATCTTTGATGAACTTCAGGCTGAACCTCTCATTAACGCATTACAAACTCCTGCAACTGGATGGCAAGCAGTTTATCCCAATCCACAGGTTCCTGACTTATATAAAAAGGGTGTACGACATGCTATTTCACACGTTGTACCACGTGAAGACATCATTGAACATATATTCGATGGGCTAGGCTATATTGCCTTTACACCTATTCCTCCTCAATCATGGGCAGTTATACCCCAAGATGAGATGGTCGCTTACAAGAGAACTGTGGCAGCATCAAATGGATCCTTACTACTAACTGGTGAAACAACTGCTTACGACTCTTATGACCCCGAATTGGCATTAGACTGGCTAGAGACCGAGGGTTATGATGTTGATCCTTGGAGAGAAGGCGCTGAGCCTACAGAACCTGGTGCGGGAGCTCCTGGTTTTGAACTACTCGTTGCTCTCAGTGCAATCACTCTACCAGTTGTAACTCTTCATAAACGCCGACGCAAGTGAAACACTCAGAAGGAGTATTCCCTTACTCCATTCTTTTTTTTCTTTTTTTGTTAAAAACTTAACTACACCTATTCCCTATAAATTTTGTAATGGCGAGAATTAAGAGATGAAGTCTTGCCTGTTGCAATTTCCCTGAATTCTCCGAATAAAAAAACTTGGCTTCTTTTAAACGTTCTCATCTTTTAATAAACCTAAAGGGGATTTTGAGGTTATCGAAAAATTCAAAAACAGGCAAAACTTACTAATCCAATCGTGAAAAATAAACCGATGGTCGAGTAAAGATAACGGTTTAATTTTTCATCAAGATTTAAGTTCAATAATGGAGATTAGATAAATGAAAAAAAGAATTATCTTCGGGATGGCTTTTTTATTATTAATTTTAGCCATTCAAAGTGTATCCGAAGGGGCTGCATTAACAGTAGATGCAGTAAAATATCATCCTGCAGTAGTTAAAGATAGCTCCTTTACCTGGAAAATAACAAAAGTAGATGCAGGCGGTGAAACTAGTTGGGATTGGGGTTGGGCCAATAATGTCACCCTCAAACAAGGGGATTCGATAACATTAACGTGGAAGTCGAATCCTGATGAAGCAAACACACCTATTATTACCTCTTTGGGTCCCATAAATAATACTGGATTGGAAACAAAAGTTGGAACACACACGATGGACTTCACAGCTGGTGAAACGACATTTAACTTTCTAATTGTTCCACTTTATGTCACAGGTCCAACAGGTGAGCTCAGACCAATGTTAGATGTCTTGGGTCTCTTCTGGCCAACAAGTTATAATTTACCCACAGGTGCATCCTCTCAAGATCGCAGATGGGGATATTCCAATTTTGCTAATGCCTCACTAGACAACACTGGTATGAACGGTACAAGAGGAGATATTATTCCAGGTCGACTCACAAGTGGGTTTGGATATGCTTATGATACGGAAGTGTACATATTTGATATTAGTTACGATGCTGTTACAGGCTTATGTACATCATTTAAATATCCATCTTCTGGATGGCCAGCTGATCCAACTGCACCAGTTGCAAATACTAGCTATCCTACTACCGCAGGTCTTGATGCGCTAGAAATTGAATACGATGGTGACATGGACGACGTATACGCAGAAGGAGAAGATTGGGGTAAAGGTAAAGCTGCCCCTGGATTCGAAGGTCCTCTTGCTATTACCGCAATGGTGGTAACCGTTGCGATTGTAGCCCGAAGACG
>JBHLKC010000043.1:0-15131 GCA_048887065.1 Candidatus Hodarchaeota archaeon | reverse complement strand
AAAGCTGCCCCTGGATTCGAAGGTCCTCTTGCTATTACCGCAATGGTGGTAACCGTTGCGATTGTAGCCCGAAGACGTCAGCGCTAGAGTAAGATCGATATTTTCCTGAAAAAAGCCTTTTTAGGCTTTATCTTTTTTTTTATTAAGCTTAATAGGGGGAAAGGGTCAGTTAGTCTATTAATCCCCAAATTGTATAAAAACTTATTATCTAATAACACTGATTTAAGATAAAATAAACTTTCATGGTGTTTTTTAGTTAACTGAAAAAGATGAAAGGATGTATTCACTCTGGTAGATGAAATTGACCTCCTTGACGAAAAAACCTCGATGCCAGGTTCGTTGCAAAAAAAAGTTGAGGCAGATTTAAATTCTTTCAAAAGTCATGAGCAAAACATAAAGTGGATTGGATCAGATGAAGCCCCGCTTTCAAACGGTGAAAAAGTAATTATTTTCCTACAGGGAAAATTTGCCTCATTTGGAGATCAAAAAATTTCTGATTGCAAAGTCGTTTGGACTACAAATCGTCTTATCCTTTACGGAACAGAAATTCGTGGTACATATTTAGCTAGCGTTGTTTCTAGAGAATATGAAAAAATAAGAGGCTTAAGCGATAAGAGTAACGAGTTACAGCCTCTCAAGACTATAGGTGGGGCACTCGCTTATGATAAAATCACTCAGCTTAAAATAATGAAGTTAGGTGAAATTTTTTCTCTTTATTTTTTCGGAGATAATCTAAGAAAACTTATTCTAAATGAAATAACTCAGTCAGAGAAGGAAACAATTATAGCTTTCTTGAAGAAACATAATAGTATATTAATAGACTTTGATGAATTTCAAATACCTCTTCGTGATGTAATCTTCTTGCTTTTCATTGGGCTAGTTATTATGGTGTTGGGCTGGCTATTTATAGTTTTGATTTTTTAAAAATTGATATTGAGACTGTACAAATTTCTCACTTGTATCTGTGGAGTGTGCCAGAAATAACATTGAATTGTTATTAATAACCATTATGCGTATTTCATTATTTATTATGTGTTATCATAAGTTCACATTAAGGGATTTGTCTAAATATTATTGAAAGAATTAAAAAAAGTGCTAATTAAAAACGAGATGAATAAAAGGACAAAACCCGCAATTACATCTTCTCCTGCTTTTCCGAAACCAAACAAATATTCTCCGTTTGGAGAATTCATATAATCTTCTATTTCTTGACCTTTCAATCTGCTTATTAAAACAGATCCAAATATATCTCTTAATCCTCCAATGACTAGGAACATACCTCCAATCATGAAGACTCCCAAACTAAGTGCTTGAAAGGTGAAGCTTTCTCCGTTTAATATAAGATAAATGATTAGAATGAAAATACTCAGAGCTATACCAGCTCCCACTTTTTTAAGTATCTCAATTGTTGGATTACGTTTGTGTATAGATTCCAAATCGGTTTCACCAAATTTTTAATTCTAATGTAAAAGGAAATCAACCCTTCTAGAAAAGAATATTCATTATATTGTACAATTCGCAATTAAAGTGTTATACTTCTTAAAAGAAATATATCGATGAAAAATAAAAAACTGAGGAAAAATCCCCTGCTATTGCGAATTCTTAATTTGAATTTATTTTGGATGACTAATTCTTTGTATTGAGGATTTGAGCTTTTCTGCTTTAATTCTCATTGATCTTGTTTCTTCTTGTACTGGTTCAGAGACAAGGATTAATTTGTACTCCATAGTACGCATATCATTTAGGTTTAATTGCTTTTTAATTATTCCTTCATCTAGAAGAGCTTTCAATGAATAACGAATAGTACGCGTAGAATAACCAGTTAATTCCTTTAACTGGGGTGTTGTTATCATTTCTTCTTGTTCGAATATTTCAAGGACTTTGATGGTAGAAGGAGACATTGACTTGAGTTTAGACTTATTAATCCCTAAATGGGATGTCTTCGTCTCTTGCATTTTTGGTTGGTCCTTCTTATTTAACTTTCAAAAAAGAATTTAATAAATTTTTCCCTCTCTGAATATTCTAGTTCGAATAAAAAAAAGAAGGATTCAAAATTCATATCTCTGTTCTATGAATGGATTTTCTTCTAATCCAGCAGAATGAAATAATACAACTAGTGCTAATAAGTATAATGCTGCTACAATTCCTAAGTTTCCTCCAACTAGGAAGAAGGATCCTAGAATCGTTAATAACCAAAGAAAAATTATGATCATATTACGTTTCATTTTTTGTTTAACCCATATTAGTTCAAATTCAGATAGATCATCTTGAAAAAACATTGCTAATAAAAGCGATGAAGTATTGAATAAAAGAAAAACGGATCCGATTATAACCTCTGCTACAATAATACTAAACATGATTATCAAAAAAGGGCCCTCATTAATACTTACAACTGAACTAATAAAAATCAGAATTATAACTCCTAGGAGTGCAAGAAAACTATAAGGAAACTCTTGTATTAACTGTTTAATCCGCCCTGTCCAACGAGATATGAACTGCATCAAGATTTCTCCTTTTAGTCAGTCCTATATAGAATAGATATTAAGAGTTTTATATATAAAGATATTCAGGCTCTAAAAAATAAATAAATTGCACTCAAAAAGCTTGAAATCATACCTGCTATTAAACCAACATAGCCCAACATTGGTATAATTTGGTAGCCTACAAAATTTAGAGAAAACAAAGTGATGAAATCAGAAAAGCGTCCTCCAAGACCAGGTAAAAAAGTTGGATTTGAAATTTCGCTTATCAAAAAAATGGAAATAGCTACATTTGCGATTTTAAGGATTTTTATTGATGTAATCTTAGGATTCTGTTGTATTAGGAGGATCAAAACTTCTAGAGAAGAAAATAATAATATGCAAAACATAGGAAAAATCACATTGAGGCCAATTTGGAAAGCTCCAGCGTCAATCACAATACCCCCCGTTGGATTATAAAACCTGTACCAAGGTAAAAATAATGCAATAAGGAAAAGCCCTATCTGAACAGACATCCAAATCAAAAAGATCTTACGAAAAATAACTTCAGAATCTTGCTCAAATTCTGAAAAACCAAAAAAACTTGAGAGATAATTCCGAATTTTTAATTGCTTTCCGCTTTCCATTTTAATTCTTTCCACTATGCAATTAACAATTCATTTTTAATAAAAAGATAAACGATATTTTTTTTTTATGTGCGAATTACTGTTCAAACTAGAAATAGCGGGGTAAATTATTAAGGTTTTTTATTAAGGCAAACTAGGATACTTCAATGTTAATGTTAATTAAGTTTGATCTAATTTGTCCTTAAACTTTGGATCTCTTAATTTTTGTGATCCAATTATTCTTTGTAAGCAATACGATTTGCAACAAATACCGTTCTTTTGACAAAAGCTTCAAAATATAGCTTCTTCGATTTATCATTCCCGATATGAATGATAACCTAAATTAAGTAACAAATATTACGAAATAAAAATTAAGAGATATATGAAGGATGATTGCAGGAAGGATTTTACATGTTTTAGCGGTTAAATAAGTTGTAAAAAATCCAAAAAGAATTACAATAACGTATAAAAGAAAATTCCCATCCATAAAATGGCGTAAGTGATAAATTGGTCCAAACCAAAGAATGATTAGAATCATTGTTCGATATTCTGCTATTTCAACTGGATAATATTGAGATAAAAATTGAGATATTTTTACAAACATAATAGACCTAAATTCCAATTCTTCTAATATGCTTATATAAATTGGAAAAAACAATAATTCAGCCCAATTATTAATTGGATAAATTGAAACATTCCCTGTTTCTAAAATTGCATAGATTATAGCCAAAAATAAGATAGTAAAATGTGCTATTAACAGAATCAGTGCTGTGTTTCTTGAAAAATCACGTGTAATAAAATATTGCTTTAAATGATCGCGATTAATCCAATAAAACAATATTATTGGAATACATCGGATTAACATTCCAATCTCAGTGCCTAGTTGATCAGCTATACTATGTTGGTCTGGAGGATATATTAACAATGCAATATCACGGCAAATCCAATAATATACTTTCATCATTCCTAAAAAAATAAGAATTAAGAGGAAATATTCTTTGTTAGACGTTGAATCAATGGATTGTGGATGCGTTTCCATTATTGACAAATTCTAGCTGACTCCATTTTATTAATTAGTCTAATTAGCCGGACTAGGTAGAAAAAAGGATTATAATCTATATAGCATTCAAACAAAAAATCTGCTGAATATAAATGTTCAGGGGGTGGGTAAGTTTTTTTTGAATTACGTTGCACTTTTGAAAATCTCTGATGAGAACCAACAAGCAGCAAAATGACCTGGGGTTTTTTCTTCTAATGAGGGTTCTTCATCGCATTTACTCTTTGCGTAATTACATCTATCTCTAAAACGACATCCAGGTTTAGGATTGAAAGGAGTTGGTACATCTCCTCGCAATATAATCCGCTGTTTTTTCACATGTGGATCAGGAATGGGAACAGCTGAAATTAATGCTTCTGTATAAGGATGTAATGGTGAATTGTAAATTTCATTTGTGTTTGCGATTTCTACTATCTTTCCAACATACATTACTGCAACACGATCAGAAACATGTCTTATAACACTTAGATCATGAGCTATTACAATATAGGTTAGTCCTAATTCTTTCTGGAGATCATCCAAGAGATTGAGAATTTGAGCTCGTATTGAAACGTCAAGGGCTGAAACAGGTTCATCTGCTACGATAATTCGAGGATTTACAGAAAGAGCTCGAGCAATCCCGATTCTTTGTCTTTGACCTCCAGAGAACTCATGAGGATAACGGTAGATATGAAAGGGAGCTAATCCTACTAAATCCATGAGTTCGAGAACTTTTTCTTCTCTTTCTTTTTGGCTAGAAGCTATCCCATAGATTTCCATTCCCTCAGAGATAATATCATAAACGGTCATACGTGGATTTAAGGAAGAATAAGGATCTTGAAAGACCATCTGGATTTTATTTCTAAATGTGTGCAATTGTTCATGAAGAGTTGGCGTTTTATCGGTTCGCGTCCACAAAAAAAATCCGAAAAATAATGAAATCCAACCTATTGCAGCAATAAGCAAATTAAAATAATTGGGTAAGAAAGAATAAGCTCTAGCTGATAATCCAACGAAAATCATTAAGAGCCATTCAACAAAGGTTCCACTGAATCCAATAATAAAAGCAGCTTTTGCTGTGGGGAATTCAGGGGGTCTTTTGTTTAAAATATGGTAAATAGGCGCTGTAATGAGTAATATTGTTCCCGTAATACCAGTAATAAAATATACAAATATCCAAAGAAAGAGAAGAGCAATAACGAGGGACAGGTCTGGCATTATTCGCGAAAACATGTCGTAGGTGAAGAGATCCAACAATCCTGTATCCTCATTAACAATATATCCACCAAATAATACAAAATAGCTATCATCAGCAGAAGATACAAGAAATTTACCCTCAAACATTGGGAATATATCAACAAGAGATCCTGAAGGTAATAAGAGTGAAAAAATCAAAAAGATTGCAGCCAAAGTTATGGTTAAGAGACTCATGAAAAATTTTACCCGATTGATGCCTTTCCCCATTCCAATAATATCTTCGTCCTCAATAATGACTTTTCCTGAAGTGGGTTCTAAAAGTCGCAGTAGCATACGTCCTGTTGTGGTTTTACCACAACCACTCTCACCCACTAGTCCAAGGGTTTCCCCCTTATATACTTTAAATGATATATTATCTACTGCATGAACATTTCCGATGGTTGTTTGCCTGACTATGCCTTCTTTTACAGGAAAATATTTTACTAAATTCTTTACTTCGATTACTGTTTGTGCGTCCACCATTGTATTTTAGTCTCCATATCTCAAATTTGATCGGCATAATGACATAACACGGTGTGATTTCGCCCAACTTTGATTTCTGGTGGGAATTCCTCAGAGCATTTTTTGGATGCATATGTACATCTCGGATGAAAACGACATCCTGATGGTGGAGTGATCAGGTTTGGAACTGTACCTTTAATTACACCTAATCGATCTATCTTCCTATCCATTCGTGGAATTGAACTTAATAATGCTCGTGTATAAGGGTGTCGGGGTTGATGATACAGGGTATCAACATCAGTATACTCTACTATGTTTCCAGCATACATAACTGCAATGTTATCAGCAATTTCCGCAATCACACCGAGGTTATGCGTAATATAGAGGATCGCCATATTCAGATCTTCTTGGAGGTTCTTCAGTATATCAAGAACTTGGGCTTGTATTGTTACGTCTAGTGCTGTTGTTGGTTCATCCGCGATCAACATTTGTGGATTACATGACAAGGCCATTGCAATCATTACTCTTTGTCTCATTCCTCCAGAAAATAAATGTGGATAATCATTTATTCTGCGCTCAGCTGCTGGTATCCCAACAAGTTTTAGCATGTCAACAGCTTTTTCAAATGCGATGTCATCAGATACATCTTGGTGTAGTTTAATATTTTCCGTGATTTGATTTTTGACAGTGAAAACAGGATTAAGAGAGGTCATTGGATCTTGGAAAATCATTGATATCTCATTGCCTCGAATTTTTCTCATTTCTTCTTCAGAATATTCTAATAGGTTTTCCCCCTCAAAATTAACAGACCCAGCTACAATTTTACCAGGGGGACTTGGAACAAGTCGTAAAATAGAGAGAGAGGTTATAGTTTTTCCACAACCTGATTCACCCACTAGACCTAAAGTTTCTCCTCTCCTAATTTTCAGATTTACATCATCTACTGCTTTAACAACACCATCTTCAGTAAAGAATTGGGTTTTCAAATCAGAAACTTCTAGAATAACGTCCTCGCTAATCGTATAAACCTCCGATTTAATTTTTCAGTCGTGGATCCAAAGCATCTCTTAAGCCATCTCCCATTAGGTTAAAGGCTAGTACGACTACAAAGATTGCCAATCCAGGTATTGTAGCAACCCATGGTGCAAATCTGAGCGTGTTTTCAGTCATTCCCCATTGTATTGCTGTTCCCCATGAAACTGCGAGAGGATCACCGAATCCAAGAAAAGATAAACCTGCCTCTGTTAAAATCACAGCTGCAGTACCTAATGTTGCCTGAACAATAACTGGGGCGAGAGCATTGGGAAGTAAATGCTTAAAGATGATAGAGCCATCGGAAACTCCTAAAGCTTTCGCTGCTTCAGTGTATTCTAGTTCACGCAAAGATAGGAATTGTGCTCTTACTATCCGCGCAATTCCAGGCCAACTAAGAATTCCTATTGTTATTGCCATGAAAGGCAGACTTATTTGCTCCCAAATTGTAACTGCAATTAATAGAAGGAAAAAGAAGGGTACTGCTAAAATTATATCAGTAAAACGCATGAGAATATTATCAATCTTTCCACTATAATAACCAGCGATTCCTCCAACAAGAATACCTGCAATTATTGCTATGCTTTGAGCAATTATTGCTACTGTTAATGATGCTGTAGCACCCCAAATTGTTGCGGAAAGAATATCATGCCCTATCGCGTCTGTACCAAAGACATGGAATTTATCTGTCTGGTAATAGACCCTATAGAAAGTCGTCCAACCTTCTTCTTGCGTTGTATATTCCGTATTCCATCCTGTAATGGCGTTCCAATGTTGATTGTTTTGATGAAGGGGATCTAATGCGTCTCCAGATGAAAGAGTGTATAATTGTTGATCAATCGCTGATTCTACATTTAGGATATTTGCATCAATAACAACAATATAGTCCTCGTCTGGAATAATTGCTTGTGTACCGAATCTAAATTTCACTAATCCTGGATTAATGGATGTACCACCTGTAAAAACGCTATATCCTTCTATTTTTCCATCTGCAAAGTAATTTGTTGATGTGAGGTCTTCATTCGCCTTATACAGATAAGCATAAATTTCGCTATCCCAAACCTCTTCTTGAACTTTCGTCTCTGTCTTTAAATAAATTTTGATATAAGAAAGAGAGGTTTTCGTTGGAGTAAATTTCATGGCTATCTTTCCTCCAGTACGAAAATCGATTAAGGCCATTCCTGAATAAGACGAAGGTAGAGTTAAGAATCCCGTTTCATTGAGCTGATTACTTGGATCGATTGAACTTGACCAAAGTTCTTGACCAGAAGGATCAGAAATGATGCTATCAATTCGGCTAAGTTGATTGTAGTACGGGAGAGAAGCTTCAGAAATTCCATTAGTAAAATTCATTTGAAAATCTACATAAACTGCAGCAATGGTTTTTTTATAGTCTGATAGTTCTTGAGAAGCCTTAGTATCTTTAGTTGATTCATACGATAATGGTGGGAGAAATCGAGCTTCAAGATTAGGAGCACTCGGGTCATATGGTACCAATCTTCCTTCACCTGCTAAGAAAGGAGCCAACAATCCCACAAGTGTCACGAAAAATATTATGAATAACCCAAAAACACCCATTCTATGCCTTCGAAAACGTATCCAAAAAATCATCAATCTACCGACACGTCGACGTTTCAACTTCTCTTGTTCAAACATCTCAATTTTTTCATCTTTTACAAAATCAGCCATAATTAACAACATCACCTATAGTCATATTTAATCTTTAATATCGAATTCTAGGATCTAAGAAGGCATAAGTAATATCAGTAATTAGATTAGCAATTACTACCATAATAGATATTAGCATATTTACTCCCATAATAAAATTGTAATCTCGTAAGTTAATACGAAATACTGCTTCTCTTCCTAAACCTGGCCAGGAGAATACTGTTTCTGTTAAGGCAGCCCCAGCTAATAAAAATCCAATACCTAAACCTACAACTGTTACTACAGGTAATAAAGCATTCCTCAAGGCATGTTTATATATAACCATTCTTTCTGGCAAGCCTTTGGATCTAGCAGTAAGTATGTAATCCTGACGTAATACTTCCAACATACTGGATCTCGTTAGTCGTAATATAAGTGCTGTTCCAGCCAAACCTAGTACAATGGTTGGTAATACCATATGTGCAAATTCATCAATGAGTAATTCAATCGGACCTTCATTTCCAGTTAACGTATAACTATAAGCACCAATCGAGGGAAATTTGATGCCAAAGAAAATCTTCCAATCAGCAAAAAGTAAGATAAACATAATTCCAGTCCAAAAAACTGGCATTGATACTCCAAACAGAGCTAACGTTGTTCCAATGTTATCAAGCTTAGAATAAGGTCTTCTTGCTGAGAATATTCCCAATGGTATTCCTATCATCAAGCTCATTATTAAAGAAGCCAGTTGTAATTTAATTGTTTGCCATGCTTGGGCACCAATTAATTCATTTATACTAGAACCAGTAAACGATCTTCCCATGTTTCCAAACATAAATCCAGGTGTAAATCTGCTCGATGTAAAGCCTAAATCAATTAATCCAGTCCCTTGGAGTATTCTGATAGGTGAAAAAATTAAATAATCTCCGAATTCTGTAATAAAGTTATTCCAATCTCCAAGCCTTGAATTTCGTCCTAATAACCAAAAAACGTACTGTTCATGTACAGGACGATCAAGTCCTAAATTATGTCGCAAATTCTGCTGTTCTTCATATGTCATAGTAGGATTTGATAGATATTGAACATCAACATAATCAGAGGGAGCACTAACCATTAATGCAAATAAAATGACTGATATTCCTAAGATTAATGGAATACTAAACAAAACCCTCCTAATAATATAATTACGTAAGCTCATTGTCTTTTTACACCTCTTCTACTGGAAAGATACAATATTAATCTGTTAAACGGTTAAATACGATTGTATTTTTACTATTAATTTGTATTCGGGCAACTTATAAGTAGTTACTGTCGGGTGCAAAACATAGTATTAATTGTAGAATTTTATACACAAGTAGGGTCATTAAAATAAAAGTTGTACTTCCATAATTTTTCATAATTTTTGAAAAAATACCTTTCAAAATATTAGTAATCCATTTTTTTCTGAATAATGATTAACTAGAACCATTCATCTCCCAACTGGAGAAAAATTTATTCTTTATAATAAGTAAGAATTCAGATACATTAAGATAATGAAAATTAATGGTAGATTTAACTTTCGAGGGGAAAAAGATTTACTAACGAACAATAATCATCGTTAGAGTCGATCTCACTCCTTTTGCCTGACGAATTTGATTAATCACTAGATCTTTTAGATTTTTCATGCTATCTGCTGAAACTTTAGCAATTAAATCATACACACCATAGACCACATAGGCTTCTTCAACACCAATTTCTTCAGTGAGGTATCTAAAAACCTCTTCTTCTTCTCCGATTTCTGCATTTACCATTACGAATGCGGTTGGACGACTCATAACATCTACGATCCTAATATTACCTTTTTAAAAGAGACCATTTGAATATTGACTACTTTGAATACAGAAAAGTGAATATTCATCTTTAGTTATTAAAGCTTTGTGAGAGTTTGTGCTTTAAGTATGCTTAAGCAATCTTTTTTAGGTAGAGGAATTTGTGAGCTATTTCCCAACTTATTTCCTATATAAAAATTATGATGTTTAACTTTGAAAATTTTCATCAAAAATTGATAATTAGTTTCTCATGCCATTAAAGAAAGTTTTAATATTACTTAGCTACGAAAATAACGTAATCATTCTTTATAGATTAAATCATCTATTACGAAGGAATCACTTGGACTTTTACCTGATAGCAAAAATTTCAGAGAGCAGTAATGTTATATAATAAAGGATTGAAGATTCTTATTGAAATTTAAAACTTTAGAAAACGGTTTTTTATTTGAAAAAGAAAATTTCTGGGATCAGAAGGCGATATTTAGGAACTCCTTTTGGATTAGCAAAAAGAAATATCGCACGGGCAAAGTATCGGAGTATTCTATTAATTCTTGGAATAACATTGACAATTGCACTAGAGACTGGTCTTGTTATTTCAGTAGATACTCTATATGATGATTTCATTTATAATAACCAAAATCAAAATTATACCGATATTTCAGTTATCCCAAAGAATTGGATAGATTTATCTGCTCTACGATCCGTTGCGAAAAATGTCTATTCTGTGAAGGGTGTTGCTAGAGCAAGTCCCGTATATAGTATTGTTGTTAATAACCTTGGAATAGAACAAATTCCAGATTTAAACATCCTGATCTATGGAATTGATCCTGAAACACATCCTGATTTTTCTACTCTTGATATGAAAAAAGGAAATCGTACAATTTCTGGTAATACGGTTATTATTTCTGAAAGGTTATTTGCTGATTCAGGACTTCAAATTGGTGATGGAATTAACACATCAGAATTTGATATCAATATAGATCACAGAATATTTACGATAGGGGGAGTAATGGCTGATCCTTCATTCTTTGGAAATAATGTTGGATTCTTTTTCATCCTTATAAGCATAGATACATTATTTGAAATCATACCAGAAGCAGAGAGATCGAGTATTCTTAGAGCCGAGATCGACGTTTCTATTGAAAATCTCTTGAATATTAAAACTATTCGGGAAAATATCAAAGATAAAATCGGTATCGAATATTATGTCTGGAATGAAAAGGATATTTCTGATATAGAGGCATCTGGGATTCGTGCATATCAAACAGCAATGAACTTAGTCATTCTTGTTTCCTTCATTGTTGAATTTCTATTTATTACAAACATATTAGCCATTGCAATTCGGGATCGTTCAAAAGAAATTGGGATACTACGAGCAGTAGGAATTGATTCCAAACAGCTTATTACAGCAATTACAATTGAAATTCTGATTTATTCTGTTGTTGGAAGTATTTTGGGATTATTTTTTGGTACCATCTTTGCTTTTTTCCTCGTTTGGAGGTTACAAGCGTTCTATCCATCTTTGAATTTTCGTATCCTTTCTTTACATTCAAATTCCCTTGTCGCAACGTTGTTGTCTGGAATCATTGTGTCACTGATATCTGGTTTGTACCCAATCTTTATAGCACTTTCAATGCCTATAGTACAGAATATTCACTCTCGAATGCGCAAAGAAAAGTCCGTTGTTAATTCCCTTACATTTTGGAAATATAATGTGACTATGGGAATTCTCATTGCAATCACAGGTTTTATATTACAGTTTTTTGTTGGACCATCTCGCTTCCTTGACTTTGAAATCTTGTCTATACACTTTCTTGCAATATTACTGATTTTTTTGGGGACTTTATTAGTTGAAATTGGCATTCTTGTCTTCTTGCCTAGGATTGCTTTCAAATTCCTAGCTCCCATTTTTGGAGTCATTACTCGAACTATTTCAATACGGAATATTGGGAGAGAGTTTCAGAAATCCCTTCTCACAATAATTACATCTGCATTAGCGTTGACTTTCATTATTATTGTCGGTTTAGTGTCAGCAGCAGTTATTTCCGCTGTTCCTGTCTATTTTAGAGATCAATGGGGAAGAATTGAGTTAATAGCAGAGGCACAAGATGGTCAACAGCCAGATATTAACCTTATATATTCACTTGATACATCTCCGTCTATTATTATATCCTCTTTCATTCAAGAAGAACGGACGGAGATTCAGGGGATTGATAGTTACGTTTATGGTGTTGATCCTTTAAGATACGCCTATTTTGCAGAGAATGTTGTTGAACCGATGTTCAATCACACCTACTCTGCTTTTATTTTCTTGCACCAACCAGAGGGTAACTATTCAGCTAATACGACATATGGATTAGTCTCGGAACTTCTCTTTCAAAAATTACAATCACCTATTGGTTCAAATGTTTCTGTTAAGATTGCTGATAATAGCACTGTAAACGTAACAATCGCTTCAGTTATTAAGTCAAACATTTTTTTGGGGAATGGTGAATATCTCTATATCTCTACAAATCGATTCCAAGAGTTTTTCAATTCAACTTCAGCTAAGTGGTTTGTGTGCGATGTGGAAGGAGATGTAAGTGCAGCTAAAACGATGATCGAGTATCATTTCCCTCAATTTAAAGAAGTTATTGGCATAGATTTCTATGCAAAAGCAATTGAAAGTAGCTTAGTGTTTCAATCTGCAATTTTCCAAATGTTATTTCTTGAATCATTCGTCCTAGCAGCAAGTGCCCAATTCATGTGTATTCTTGTTTCTACTCTCCGTATGGAGCGAGAGATGGGCATAATGCGATCAATTGGATTATCAAAACAAGGTGTATTTAATATTTTTATGTCTGAATCAGTTGCATTAGGTTTTGCTGCTCTTATGATAGGTGTCCTTGATGGATTATTAGGTTCAGCTCTACTAGCATGGTATATAAGCCTCTCTATTCCAACTGTGGTTGAATTTCCTATTAATAGGATAGTCCTATGGATTTTCTTTTCTTTCTTGATCACTTTAGTAAGTACTACATTACCCTCCTATCGTTCCAGTAGAAAAAACATTGTTAATACGATATCAGGAAGACCCCTTAGTCAACAATATGTCGAAGAACCAATATTTCCAAAGGCGTTTTATCCTTATTTGCAAACAGGAACAGCTGCGGAATCATTACTAGCTATTGATGCCTCATATAAAAGATCCAAAATAACTCATGAAGAAATAATAAGCACATATTCACATACCTTTACATCATTGAAGCGATTCATCAAAAACCACCTGCACCAGATTCAGGCAATAATTCTGATATTAATAGTGATATTTACTTTTAATTTTTTCTTTGATAACAATGCTATTTTTCGCGGATTAAATCCTTTTGATATAATTTGGCGCCTTTCTTATTCCATCTTACCTTTTAAACTTGAATTTGTTCCTAAAGTATTTCTTATAATCAATCCGAGTCTATTGATCGTTGGTCTAACTCTTATTAGTCCTATTACTTATTATCTTGTCTATGATTCACTTCAAGATAATTTCCTTGCACATTTAGCAAATAGTTTAATTTGGGGGATTATAGGGGTCATTATCTGTATCCTTACCCCATTTTTATTATTAGCTCTTCTTGTTGCAATATTATCTCCAATTGCTCTTTTCTTGATTATGATGTCTCAAAATCAGGATATTTTAATTTTTGATTTCATACTATCATTTTCCATTATAGGATTAGAGTTCGTATTTCTCCAAAAAATATGGTGTTTTCTTGTCTTTCGCGGAATAAGTCCAAAGTTAACTTTCAGACAAAAAGTTACGTGGTTAAGAAAAACTGGATCAAAAGGTCAAGTCAAATTTATTGTACTGCTCTTCCTCCATAGTTTAATTCAATATATGCTGTTCTTTTTTTCTCAATCAATTTCTGAATTGATTAAACCCAATGAACCTTTAGAATTTCCTTTCACTCTTCTCTCTATCTTTTTACAGTTGCTTATCGATCCGATAATTTTCTTATTACTAGCAACCTTTGAAATAAGTTTTTTCCTATTTTTAATCATAAATCAGATTATCCAATTTCAGAATCAGAGTTATCTGTTCTTTCCTAGTGCTGTTGATGAATCTGAATCCCAACGATCAATTTTTACAATGATAGAGAACGGTTGGGAATCCTCTCCTCATGTATCTGAGTCTCAAATATCGGAGAATAAACCTAGTTGAAACACTGAATTGGACTAATAACTGTTACATTCTCATTTTTCGAATTATTGCTCAATATCACTGATTATGGCTTCAACTTCCTTCCTTATATTCTCTACTTGGACGATTATATATTGAGCTCGTGTAGGGAGTTCAACAAGTCGCTCTGCTAAATTAACCAGATTAACATCAAGTAATTGATATATCCGTTGTGTTAGTGGATGCTCACGTTCCATGAAAACTTCTGCCATTTCACGTAGGCGGCTATCAATATTTACTAAAATCGCTGCTGCTTCTCTTGCCGAAGATTGCTGTTGCATGAATTGTCCCTTAGGAAAAAAAAGGCGCCAAAAAATGGTTCCAGCTTTAAAACTTAGAATATCATCCATTCTTTTCGAACACGTGTCTAAAAGATCCTGAAGATAATTGAGTTCCTCCAAGATTACATCTTTTTCCAAGAGGAAATCACCAATTGAATTGAAAAAGCGATTAATTGGATTGCTCTGCAGCTTCTCTGATTCGGTCGGCAGGATCATAACCAAGATCAAGTGGAGGTTGAGGGAACCAGCATGATTTATAATGCCCTTTTTCTATTTCATCTAATGGTGGTTCTTCTTCCTGACATTTTTTCTGTGCATACTTACATCTTGG
>JBHLKC010000042.1:0-19847 GCA_048887065.1 Candidatus Hodarchaeota archaeon | reverse complement strand
ATGGAAGATTCTCCTGATGCCCTGTTAAGCTCTTTAGATCTAAAAATTCAATTATTGCTCTCACGATGTGGAATAGGTACAAGTTCATCAACAGACAATCGTATTATTTTTCTTAATAATTTAATACGCCATTACTGGGAAGAAAGCAATAAAAAACTTGTGGAATTAGATGCATTAATCGAGGGTATTCAAGATCCTCCTTTTGATAAGATTGGTTCTTTATCTGTTGATAAGTTTATTTCTAAGACTAAGAGGATTGAATTAGCCCGTAATATCAATGCTCTTATGGTTCGTGCGGTCCCTGGTGTGGAATTAGACTTTGATAAATTAATTGATTTAGCAAAAAAAGAGCAAAAGGTTCCCATTATTGTCTTTGATCTTCGAAAAATCACTGACCCAGATGAAAGAAATACTTTTGTTGCTGAAATATTAGGAGAAGTTCAAAGATGGGCATGGTCAAAAGGTGGTACTAGCCGTCTTCGAGCAATTTTATATTTTGATGAACTCTACGGATTTATGCCTGCTGGAGCTTTGAGTCCTCCTTCTAAAACAGCTCTTTTAATTTTACTAAAACAAGCCCGAGCTGCAGGACTCGGTTGTGTTTTGGCAACTCAAAATCCTGGTGATCTTGACTATCGTGGTCTTTCAAATATCGCCACTTGGGTATTGGGAAGACTTGCTACTAATCAGGACATAGCAAAAGTTCAAGGTGCGCTTAAACCAGTTTTTGAAGGTGCTGGTGGAACAGAAGAAGAATTTCGTAATTTAATGAGTCAAATTCGTGCCCTCAAACCAGGGAATTTCATTGCATATAATCCACGATACGGAGTCAACAGTATACAGACCCGATGGCTTCTTAGTCTTCATAAAGGTCCGTTGACTAATGCAGAAATTAAATCTTTGACTCTTAGACCTCCCAAACCTGAGAAGAAGAAAAAAAAGAAAAAAGAAGTTGCCAAACCAGAAATAAAAGAAGTAGAATCTGTTACAGAATTACAGTTAGTCAATAAAAAACCATCACTTGGTAAAATTACTGAAAGATTCCTAATACCAAAAATTGACCTAGATCCCAAAAAGGTTAGTCGTGCGATATTTGAAAGAATAAGCTCAACTGGAGATCCTGAGGTTGATGGGTTTTCAGTTGAAGTTGGTGAAAGCACTTCTTTCTATTCTCCCATTTTCTTTTCAAAAACATTAATTAATATTAAGCGATCGGTCAAAGAGGGATCAGTAGTTTTCCCTGTGGAAATTACAGAGGAAATGTCTAGATCATATGATTTAAGCAAATCTATAGACTGGAATTCAACAACTGTTGAAGGAATCCACGCTTCATCACTTCCACCACAAGATTTAACCCTCAGTTCTGAAGATGGGTTCAAATTCCATGATGTCGACAAGGAAATAATTGATAAATTACCTGATAATCTTACTTGGTATTTCACTCAATCTCCATTCCCAGAAGCAGGATCCATATATCAAAAACGGTTAAGAGACTTTGAAAGAGCTGAATTAGAAAAAATTGCTGGAAAAAAGAGTTCAAAAGCTTTTAAACGCTTATCTAGTGATATTAGTAAAATTGAAGAACGAATAGAAACAGAGAATGTAAAATTGGATGAAACCATAGCTCGATTAGAAAATCTTCAAGCAGAAAAACGCGCTCGTGAAGCAGAAGGAAAATCAATCCGAGCTACAGAGCGGTCTATTGATTCATCAGAAAATAAACTTAAAAGACATGAGGAGAGAAAAGATCAGCTCCAGAAACAATTACAAACTGCAGAAAAGAAGCGTCAAGATATGCTAATGGAGCATAAATCGGAATATGAAACATTTCATAAAACTATTGAAACTTTAAAATCACGAGGAGCCCCTCGTGATCTTTATCGTCCTGGAAAAGCTGATATTAATATTATGGAACAAGCAATTTATTGGACACCAAGACTTCTGATTCCGGTAATAATCAGTGGTTCCAATAATGAAGGAATGACTAATGAACACTCATTCAATCTCAACCTGAATCTCTACAATGGTAACGCGGAAATCCCTTGTAATGGTTGTGGCCCTCAGATTAGTACGGAAAATTACTATCAGTCTCTGTTAGCTAATGAAATATCTCCACCTACATTCGTTTGTACTACTTGCTTGAAATTCTTATGCAGTGAGCATATTACGTTCTGCGAATTATGTGGGAAAACTGCCTGTTTTGATCACGCAGATGAGTGTAATGTCTGCAAAAAGGCTTTATGTTATAGTTGTCTTGAGCAAGATGTTACTACAAACGAATTTTATTGTGAAGAACATATTCCCAAATTGTGCGAAGGGTGTGGTAAATCGTTTGACCCAGAATTATTGTCCACATGTAAGAAATGTAAAACATTAGTCTGTAATGAATGTGGTAGAGTCAAAGTGAAGATTAAAAACGAGGAAGTAGTTGCTCGTTGTGTAAATTGTTCTTAAAAGAGCATTGTAAGGAAATTTAGGTTTTTTTAGCACACTGTTTCCTGGATCCCGATAAAAGTGATTTCTTGATGGTAAGATCTTTAAGAAAAATATTGAAAATCATTCGTGAGCTTCTTATCCTCTCCAGACTTGAATGGGGATTCATTTTCAGTGGTGTTGCTTTCATGTTGGGGTTGTTCTATATTTTACCAGCTCCCTCAATATTCATTGGTTGGCTTTCTATATATGCGTTTGCTTGTGGTCACTTTAGTCTTAATGGTTTATTCGACAAGGAGTCAGATCGTATTAATCCACGAGGTTTATCTCTCAGAAATCCTCTGGTTAATTCAACTCTATTATCTCCTCGTATTATTTATTCATGGGTTGCCTTTATATGGATTAGTGGATTGAGTTTGGCATGGTTTGTCCCTAATAGCATCTTAAAACTCCCCTTAATTTTGGTTACATTTCTTTTAGCAATTAGTGGATCGTTTTTTTATTCAACCCCTCCAATCAGATTAAAAGCAAGGCCATTTATAGATATTGTATCAACTATTCTAATAATTGGAGTTCTGTTTCCTGTTTGGGTTGGTTTATTAGGAAATGAGACTGTGATTAATAATCGGTTATTATTTTATGGAGTAATTCTGAACATCCTTCTAGTTATTGGTATTCATTTACCCACTATATTGACAGATCTAGAGACTGATTTGAAGACTGGAGAATGTACGACAGCTGTTTATTTAGGGTGGAAAAAAGCCTCTATTTTTACAGTTTTTCTTGTATTGATACGAATCGCTGGTTTTGCATCGATAAATATAATTCTTATGGGAGATGGAACCTTGATTCCAAGCATCCTACCATTTTTTATTGGTCTAGCTGAGTTAACTTTAGCTCTGAATCTGGCAATACGAAAAAACCGTGAAGCAGCTTTGGTACTCTGGAAAGGAGTTATTATTACAAGTATCATTGGGGGAATCTTGTTCGGGTTCTTATATACAGGATAAGGATCATGATTTAACGGATTGATTCAACAACGTCCATAAATTCTTTAACTCGTTCTACATCTACATTGTTCCAAGTGTCTCCATCCTTCTTTAAGCTTGTTCCAACGATAACTCCATCAGCTACTTCTAATTGTGTTGTAATATTATCTTTACGAGCACCTGTATTTATAATGACTGGTGCACCTAAAGAATTCTCCTTTACAGTCTTTAACTCGTTTAACTTTGCTTCCATCCCTGTCATTGGTCCTGAGACACAAAGAGCGTCAGCAATACCAACAAATACAGCCCCTTTCGCTATAAGCGATAATGGCCTGCGATCAAGAGGGTGAGCAAATTCAGCATTGACAATACTAAAAATCTTAATATCAAAACCTTCTATAGCACGTTTATACCTAAGAGCACGTGCTCCTGGAGCATCAAAGAATCCCATATCACCAGCAAAAGCACCTGTAAACACACCCCTTACAAACTTTGCATTAGTTGCCTTTGCAACAGCTAGTGCTGATATAGGATCCCACATAATATCAACACCAAAAGGAACAGAAATTTTTGATTTTAACTCCCCAATTGCAGCAGCAAACGAGGCTACAATGATTGGATCTACACCTTTTGCATACGGACGATCGCCCTCATTACAGAACAACATCCCATCAATCCCCCCTTTCTGAAGAGCATCTATGTCAAAAGCTGCACTATTAATGATCTTTTCCATTCCATCGTTATCGTTGTATTCATATGTTTTTGGTAAAGGTGGAAAATGAACCATACCAATTACTGGCTTTGCAACCTTAAAAATGTCATCTAAAACAGTCATAGTAGTTCACATCACATTTAGGAATATTGATTGGATTAAAAGTAAATGGAATAAAATAATTTGGTTTAAGAGTACTATTTGATATGTTATTTATTTACATTTAGTACCCAATTCTATATCTTTTTTGTTTTTTTTGTTAGGTTCAAGTTATGAAGATTGTTCAATCCATAGTGAATTGGATATATGTATAGATAGAAAAATAATAAATTTCTGTTCTATCCTCTTTCAATTTAATGATTATCGGTGGTTTATCATGGTAAATTTGGAAATAAAACACACTTATATTACAGTAATGACCCAAAATGCAGGAGAATATTATGATATAACAGATGATTTAATTAAGTTTTGTAAAGAATGTAACATTAATACAGGATTAATGATAGCTTATAGTCTTCATACAACTACTGGATTAGTTGTTAATGAAGGTTCTGACCCAGGTGTAGGAAAAGATGTCTCCGAAATACTGTGGAAATTAGTCCCTGAATCTAGAGACTGGAAACATACTGAAGAAAGCCCTTTGGATTCAGCAGCTCATGTGAAAGCTCAATTAATTGGTAATTCTATCTTTTTAGGCGTTGAAACGGGAAAAATCGTACTAGGTGAATGGCAGAGAGTTTATTTTATCGAATACATTGAAGCTAGGGAACGGAAGGTGTTCGCGATGTTGTTAGGCACAAATTAACCTTATTTAATATTCTCTAATTAAAATAAATTTGATCATGTCCATTTTTTCTAACAAAATCTATGTATAATTCATTACCGAGTTTTAATATTCTCAATCTCTTCCCCCTTCCCGAGTTATTTTCTCACTTTACCATAAGTCATTCTTATCAAAAATAGCATATGCACAATTTAACCAAAATATAAATTATTTAGTAGGAGAATCGATTTGGATATATTTGTTAGAAAATCAAGTGCGAAAAATAAGATTGAAGCAATTCACGAATTGGTTGAATATCTCTGTAAAATTGGTTACGTAAAAAAGACGTACGAAGAGGCTATTCATGTCCGTGAATCAGATTTTCCTACAGGTTTAGAACTTCAAGGATCTTATAATGTTGCGATTCCTCATGCTGAAACTGAACATGTAATTCGACCTGCCATTGCCCTTGCTATTCTTGAGGATTCCATTGAATGGGAAAGCATGGAAGACCCTGATATTAATATTTCAGTGCACTTAGTGTTTTTATTGGCAATCAAAGATCCTAAGATGGTAGTACCAAATCTCCAAGCATTGACAGAAAATGTGTTTAGTAAACCAGAAGTTGTAGCTACGATAAGAACTTCAAATGACTTTGAAAATATCAAAACAACTTTGCATAAATTAATAACTACAAGATTGGAGTAAATTTGCTATATAGAGGAAATACAAAATGAGTAAGGTTCAGTTCAGTGCTGTTCTAAAGAATCGTGTGGGTCTTCATGCAAGACCCGCTGCGCTTTTTGTTAGAACAGCTAAGAAATTCCAATCGGAGATCCTTGTAGAGAAAAGCGGAAAACAAGCTGATGCAAAGAAAATACTTGGTGTACTTGGTCTTGGAGCCGAAAAAGGTGATAAGATAACTGTCTATATTGATGGTCCTGATGCAGAAGAAGTAAAAGAAATTTTACAATCAATGATCCATGATAAATTTGGTGAGGATTAGGATACGTCTTCAAGCTATTCTTCATATGAAGAGGAAATAAAATGAGAAAAATTACGGGAATTCCTGCCTCTACTGGAATAGCAATTGGAAAAGCATTTGTATATATAAAAAATTCCAACCTCAAGACTGAATTATCAAAATTCCAAAATCTACCATCTGATAAATCTATTTTACTATTTCGAGAGTCCGTAAAAAAAGCAATCGAACATTTGAACATCATAATTCAGAAAGCCGAAGAAGAAATCGGGACTGAAGAAGCAGGAATCTTTAATGCTCAAATGTTGATGTTGGAAGATGAGGATTTTCAAGCAGCAGTTGTTGAGCTTTTACAGAAGGATTTTCCATTATACAAAGCTATTTGGGATGTAACAGATTCTTATGTAAAAAAATTTAATGAAATGGATAATGTATACTTTAGGGAACGAGCTTCTGATATTAAAGATATTGGGAATTATCTCATCAATGCATTAATTGGTAAACAAACATCTTCGTTAGCTAATCTGAGTGAGGATGTAATTATTGTTTCAGAAGAACTTTCTCCATCTGATACTGCTGAAATGTGTAAGAATAAAGTTTTGGGATTCGCTACAAAGGTAGGAGGTTCAACATCTCATGTTGCAATTATTGCTCGCGCTTTGAGCATTCCTGCTGTGGTTGGTGCATCGAAATTGATGGATCTTGTCACTCATGGGACGCTTCTCATTGTAGATGGTATTGAAGGTGAAATTATAATAGATCCTGATTCTCAAACTCTTGAAATATATCAAAACTTAAGAGATGAGCAAAAAGAAAGTCAACTTAAGCTAAAGAAATTTGCTCAAATAAAAGCTAAAACATTGGATGATTATGAGATAGAGATTCAAGCAAATGTTGGTTCATTAGATGGAGTTAAATTAGCACTAGAAAATGGAGCTGACGGAATAGGTTTGCTTAGAACTGAATTCCTATATTTAGATCGTAATACTCTTCCAACTGAAGATGAAATGTTTATTACAATTAAGAAAATCCTTAAATCTATGGGTAATCGCCCAGTAATTTTACGTACGTTAGACATTGGTGGAGACAAGTTAGTACCAAGCTTGAAATTACCAGCTGAATCAAATCCATTTTTAGGTTATAGAGGAAGCAGAATAATCTCTAATCCTGAGATGAGTAGCATAATTCAAACTCAAATTAGAGCAGCTTTACGCGCATCTATCTTCGGTAAATTAAAAATTATGTTTCCTATGGTTACAACATTAAATGAAGTAAAAACTCTATATACTATGGTTGACGAGATACGAAAAACATTATTGAATGAAGGCCATACGATTGCAGAATCAATTGAGATAGGGATCATGGTTGAAGTTCCCTCTGTAGCTATCTGTGCTGATATTATTGCACCGTATATTGATTTTTTCAGTATTGGGACAAATGATTTAACTCAATATACTCTCGCTGCTGATAGAACTAATGAAGCTGTTGCGAATTTATATGACCATTATCATCCTTCTGTTCTAAGATTGATTCACCAAGTAGTTCAAGCTGCCCACTCTCATGGGAAGTGGGTGGGTGTTTGTGGAGAACTAGCAGGGGATCCCATTGCTACTCCCCTTCTCATAGGTTTAGAAATTGATGAATTAAGTATGAACTCCCCTGCAATTCTTCAAGTAAAGAAAAAAATTACTGAAATATCCTATTCAGAATGTCATAAGTTAATTAAACAAGTTTTAAGTTTTAGTGAATCCTCAGAAATTAGATCTTTTTTAGCAAGTCTATAATTTCGTAGAGAAATACCTGAATCATTCTCTGAAAATCACAAACAAAACAATAATTATTCTAATTCTTTTTCTCTCATACGTCTTTCCTCAGCTCTTTCTTTGAAATAAGTTCTCCAAGAAATTGCTTCCAATTCATCTGCAGTTTGAGCTATTTCCCAAAGCTTGTCAAATTTTTCAACCACTCTATTCTTATCGTTGCTATTTGTAATTTTGGATAATTTCACTGAATCAGTAATATCCAGTTCTTCCAGCAATTGATCAGTTACCCAGATATCTTGATCGTCAAGAATTAGATAAGTTCGTTCTATCTGTCCTTCTTCTGCTTTTCTGACCAGTACATCTACTCCCATTTGTCTCCAATTAGCACATCTCTTTAAGTAACTTTTAAGATCTCCAGCTACTTGACTTACAATCAACTTAATCGCAGGCTTTCCTCCTTGAAATCCTTTAAGGCCATCATAAAACGATAATCGGCCATAAGTAGTCATAATTTTCACATAATCAGATGAACTCATAAGGCTATGAGGAGTTGAAAACATAAAATGAAATGTTGAACTTTTTCTCCCAATTAAACGCAATCCTTGATAATCATCGTAACTGAGTTGAAATGGATATTCTTTAGGTTTAAAGTCTCTTTTCAATGCTAAAGGAACGAGTTGAGAAATTAAATCGTTTGCAATCAGCTTAAATTCTTTTAATTGATCTTTATTATCTAGTAAATATTCATTGGTCTTTATACGATGCTGATACATTACGAAAGCGGTTATAATAAGAAAGATTAGGATTGAAAAAACAAACAATGGATTGGACAATAGGTTTTCAGTCCATGAAAAAAGATTCCAAAAAGAAGAGAGGAGAACAAAAACAAAAACAACTGTTAAAGCTACAGCAAGCGTTTGTATTTGTGAAATGTATTTATCCAATAATGGAAAATTTGGTGGAATTTTAAGACTACGAGCTATCTTGGTTGACTTTTTGACTTCATTAGGAAATCTTTCACTTCCCCCAGTAGATAGAGCAATTATCTCTTTTTCAGTTGGATAATGTCTTCGCCATTTATCGAGTAAATAAATGAATTTTATTATATCTTCATGGCTTTTTATTCCTGCACACATACTTTTCACTTCAATAGAGCTAATGATAAATTGCGTTTTCTGTTATAAAAATGAACCCTATGAATTGGGATGGATTATAGTTCTTATACTTTTTAATTGAGCAATTTCTTTGAATCCGTCTTCCAATTCATTAAGTGATCTAGTGTTTGTAGTCAGTTTATTGACATTAATTCGTTTAGTGGCAATTAAATGCCCCGCTGTGTAATAATCCATCAAAGATCCATAACCAAATGATCCTGTCAGAACAGTTTCTTTGTAATGTAACTCTCTGGGGTCTATTCTCATCATACTTCCCTTAGGAAATCCTGCAAATGAAACGAACCGTCCGTGAGGAGCTAACATTCGAATACCCTGTTCTGCAGCAGTTACATTACCTGTAGTGTCAAAGACTACATCAGCACCATCAGTTGTATTTCTTTCGACAAATTTTACAGGATCCGCTTGTTTTACATTAATTACTTCATTTGCACCTAATTCTTTGGCAATAGAGAGTCTCTCATCTAAAAGACCAGTGACAATTATCTTTTCAACTCCATATTCCCTAGCAAGTTGAGTATGAAGTAATCCAATTCTTCCTTCACCAAGAATTACAACGGTATCAGTGATCTCAACCTTTCCTTGCATAAAACTACGTATGACACAGGCGAACGGTTCAATATATGTTGCTTCATCAAAACTAATTGAATCTTCCAATCGTATTAAATTCCAAGTTGGAACCTTAACATATTGAGCAAAGGCACCATTAATTGGTTCAATTTCCTCTGTGCCATAACCAATAACTGATAATTGAGTACATAGATTATATTTTGACTGATGGCAATAATTACATACAAAACAAGGTATATCAGGATTAGCACTCACCCTCTCTCCTATTTTAAATTTTTTCACTTTAGAACCAACAGATATAATAGGGCCTGCAAACTCATGACCAAGAACGATTGGAAATTTAATTGAAGAAATACCAGTATATTTCTTCACATCAGTGGCACATATACCCACTGATTCAACTCTTACAAGAACTTCCTGAACCTTAGGTTTAGGGGTTGGAATAGTTTCTATACGAACATCATTTGGTCCATACATTAAACCAGCTTTCATTTCATTAGGGATCATTGCAACCACTTACGATCAGTCAGTACTTTGGAGAATGTTCATCCACAATACTGTTCTTGCTGTTGTTTCCAATGATTCCAGAGCATAAAATGTTTGTTTGAGATTCTTTCCAGCGACCAATACACCATGTTTTTCTAATAAGCAAGCGATAGCAGGTTGATTTGGAGGGGGATACAACCCTTTTTCTACTGTTTTCAAGGTCTTAGCAACAATTTCAGCCAAATCTTGAGTTCCTGGTTCGCGATAAGGGGCTAATGGTACAAAACCTATTTCCTCTTCTGCAAAAGTTGTTGCAGCTTCAATAGGTTTGCCTGATGTCGCAAAAACAAGTGTATTTGGGGAATGAGCATGAATTATAGCGTTTATATCTTTTAAATCACGATAAACAGCTAAATGCATCGGAGTTTCACTTGAAGGTCGATTTCCAGCTGGGCCTTCAATCTTTTCTCCTTTCTCATTAATGGTTATGAAATCTTTACCACGTATGTCTCCAAAGCAAAAGTCAGCAGGTTTAATTAGAAAGGCATTACTATCAATTTTTACACTAATATTTCCGCCAGTACTATAAGTAAGTCCTTTTTCATATATCTGACGACTAATTATTGCCATTTCTCGTTTAAAATTAAGAATTTCCTTTTTAACCATCAAAAATCCTACCAAAATATTTTCTTTTTTCTGGTTTTAAGAATAAAAATGTAAGAAATTAGTAATTAATTCAACAGAACTAACAAAATTTGATGATCTTTAGATTTACATCTCTAAAGTTGGTTAAGATGAATACAGAACATCATACTTACTATACAAACCAATAGTAATATCTTATTCTCCTTTTAAGGAATTAATGATTTCCTGATCTAATTTCTCTTTATTAACACCAGATAAGTAAGGTATTCCATTTAGAATTGGAACATTATTTATATTTCTCTTCCCATCCTCAATTTTTTCTCCAGAAACCTTTGTTGTAGAAACTACTAAATCATATTTTTGATAATTTACTTTCGGCTTTACTTCAAATGATTTGCATTGAGTTACATTCACTTTAATTCCATTCGCTTTACATAATTCTTTGATTTTGTTAGCAACAACAGTCGCGGTGGCAATTGCTGTTCCGCATGCGACTAATATTTTTTTCACTGTCAAGCTGAATCATCTCACAGAAGCAGAATTATTATTGATGATTCAATATATACTCAACTATATATACTCATCTTGTGTAAAAAAAAGGGGGGGGAAGGGAATATTGTTTGTCAGGTAATATTTACTATGCAGCAGCCTCTTCGTGGATTTTTTCCTCAGAAATCTTCGTAGGTTCGTCTCGTAAGTAGTACCAGAGGAAGATGTAACCGATCCACCATGCTATGTCTATAACAAACCATACCCAATAACCAAGGTCTGTAAATATTGTTGTCCAAGAATCCAGCTGGAATAGCGGGAATATTAGGAGAATTAACATCCAGTGGATGCTATTGCTTCCTGCATCTAAAGAAGTAATTGTTATCCCAGTGCCAAATATCGCCTCTAAAGCTGCCAAATCTGCAGCTTCGAATCCTACAAGAGCATAATCTGTAAATGCTGTAGTCATCAGAGGTGACATTACTCCTGCTGTGTACAATATGACTATAAGTTGAATTGTCCCTGATATTATTCCACGAACAAGATTACCTTTAGAGGGCATTACTGCCAACACTGAATAGAAGACCATACCTGCCAAATCTGCATACGGTAGAACAATTATGCCAAATGGTGCTGGAAGAACACTGAATATAAGAGCTAGGAATATTGAGATCGGTATCATAATGAGAGCTACTGCTATAACTGCTGGATAACCAACAATGATGGCCATATCCATTCCAATTATGAACTCTCGCCCTGGATATCTTTGCGTTATATAATCTCGAATTCCTTCAGAAAGTGGTATTAGCCCTTCCATTAGTACAGCTACCATCTTAGGTATCAAATACATAACAGCAGCAGATGTTATCGCAACATTTGCTACTTGCACTAGTGTACCCCAAAAAGCTTGTAAGCTTGCATCCATCGTTATATCAGGGTCCAAAAAGTCCAGGAGCCAAGGATAAAAGTAACCCAGAACTCCTATCAAACCGCCAATGACTAACCCAATGAAGATAGGTTCACCAATTAAGCCTAGCTTATCTTGCACAGTCTCTGGATCAGCATTCATGGTTCCAATTCTTGGAATTTTCTTGATAACCTTATCGATGGCAAAAGCATAAGGTGCCATCATCGCATTTCCATGTGGAAGTGAAATACCTGGAAGATTAAAGTTTTCTGGATCAGCCATACAGGGAGCAATCCAATCTGAAATTCTAAAGGCCATGATAGCGTGTATAACAGCAAATATCATTGCTACAACGAATGCAATTAATTCACCAGCTCCTGCTTGATCTAACACTACGTAAGTTAAAGCTGCTGTGAATCCAAATGCCCAATAGTTCCAGAGATCTATATCCAATGTCATTGTACCAAGTTTTAATGTCTTACCAGCAAGGGGACCAAAATTAGCAGGGAAAGTAATTGTTCGTTGGCCTAGTGCTAGCATAATGAGATTTACCAAGAAGCATACGATTATTACACCAAATGCTGTCGGCATGGCCCAAGTAATACTACTTGCTAGACCCCAACCTGCATCGATCGCAGTAAGAGACACTCCAGTTTGCTCTACAAATGCTGCAGTTGCGGGTGCTATTTGACCCATAAAGACGTCAAAAGCAAAAGTAAAAATACCGATGAATCCTATTCCTATAAGGATCCCACTACGAATCGATTTTGATAATCCCTGTCTGAAAATAAGCCCTAATATGAAGATTATAACGGGCATGAAAATGAACGGACCTGCGTCGAATAACAGATTGATTGCGTCTTCAATCCATCTAAGAGTAAATTCTTCTTGCATTATTGCCATTTTAAAAACACCGTTTCAAATGTTTTACTAGACAATCTTTTTTTGAGAATGTAGAAAGTCTCAAAAACAAGCGTTGAATTATTACATCTTAGTATTTAAATCTATCTGTTTGAAATTTTGGAAATAAAAACTAGAAGTTTTAAAATCAGAAATAAGAGAACTAGAGAGCACACTTTTAAGCATGAATCTTACAGAGGCGAATAATGCAATAGGGATCTGAAATTTTAAGAGATTGTATAATTAATTCATTTTGTTTTAAAAACATTTTTCCTTATTTTTTGGGTACTAGAAACCACCTTCCTTCATTATTTGAATTGAAGAGCTTGAAGCTAGTCTACTAGCACCAGCCTCAATTAATGCAAGAGCATCCTCGAAATGTCTTATTCCTCCTGCAGCTTTAACTTTAATTTTATCTCCTACTGTGCTACGGAGTAGGTATATGTCATGTAAGTTTGCACCAGAGGGAGCATACCCAGTACTTGTTTTAACAAACGCTCCACCAGCTTCAGCTACAATTCTGGCTGTTTTTTGTTTCAAGTCATCAGTAAGGTAAGCAGTTTCAATAATCACCTTCACAGCGATTTTTCCTACCTCATGAACAACAGCCTGAATGTCTTTTTCCACAAATTCCCACTTTTCTTCCTTAATTGCCCCAATATTGGCAACCATATCAATTTCTGTTGCTCCATCGTCTATACATTTTTTTGCTTGCCATACTTTCCATTCTGAAGGAATGGCACCGAATGGAAAAGCAATACAGGGATTTACATGGATATCTGTGCCTTTAAGTTCCTTTGCAGCTAATGAGGTATAAACTGGATTCACTGACAAGGCAGCAAACTTCCATTCCTTAGCCTCATTTGCCATCCTGATTATATCTTTAACACCAAAATATGGTCTTAACGCTGAATGGTCTATAAACTTGGCAAATTCTTCTTTTGTATATCTCATTGGAATTTTTCCTTTATGATTTTAAGTGTGATACCATTTTGTTACTTTCTCTACAGCAGATATGAGTGAATCTAGGTCCTCATTGGTTAAATTTGGACTACAACCAGTCAACCAGATAGCTTGGTCAGCATAGGTTTTTGCTGTGGGGCACATTTCAGTATAATCAATTGTATTAGATCCCTTGTAATATTTACAGTCCCAAGGGCAATTGGTCTTACTATAGACTTGTTTATTCGCGAAAAGGGGTTGTAAATTATCAGGAACTACAGGAGCAGCACTTAAAATTCCTTCAGCTTGTAAGGCTTCTAGAATTTGGTTTCGTGGAATCTTAAATTGAGCTGGGTCTATTAATACTGTATATTTCCACCACACACCCGTTCCCCATTTCGGTTCTTTTGGGGTAATCAATCCATCTATATTTAATGAATCAAGATGTTTTGTTAGATACTCCGCATTCTTCCTTCTTTTACTTATGAGTTCATCTATTCGTTTAATCTGAGCAACTCCAAGAGCTCCCATTAATTCTGTCATGCGATAATTGTACCCTAAGCCATCGAAGTAATCTCCTCTTCCTGAAACTTTGGCAAAATTTCCATAATGAGCAGCTATTTCTGCTATCCCCTCTTCATCGGTTACGAGAAATCCTCCTTCTCCTGTGGTGATTATCTTATTCCAGACTGTTGAAAAGCTCCCAAATGTTCCCAAGGTTCCCAGTTTTCTATTTTTATAGGTTCCACCTAGTGCTTCAGCTGCATCTTCGATTATAGGAATATTATGTTTTTCTCCAAGTTCTAATATTGGATCTAAGTCTACAGGAAGACCCCACGTGTGAACAACAGATATTGCTTTTGTTCTCGAAGTTATTTTCCTTTCAATGTCTTCAGGATCTATGAATCCATATGTAGAGTCTGTATCAGCATAAATTGGAATAGCATTTTGGTATAAACTTGGGGTACCGGAGGAAATCCATCCTAGAGGAGAACATATTACTTCATCTCCTGGGCCTATACTAAGCGCGATCATTGCTAGATGTATTGTACTTGTACCATTATTCGCTACAATTACGTGCTTACTCCCTAAATAGTTTTTAATAAGATCTCTAAATTTATTTGCCCATACACCATGAGTTTGGACTAAATTTCGGGATTTTAAGACTTGAAGTACATTATTAGCTTCTTCTTCTCCTAAATATACATTAAATAAGGGTAAGGCCTCTTTTCTAGTTGGAACTCCACCAAGGATAGCAGGTTTTTCCAATTTCGAATCCAATCCATAGTTAAAAGGAATTTTTGGTAGTAACCTAGTCTTTTGTTTTAGTAATTAATGCAACAGAAAAAATGATATTTCTGTTTTCTACGAATAAGTATGTTTAGATGTAAGATTTTTTAGGTCTATAATCAGTTTTGATTATCTAGTAAGAATAAAATTGCTATTAAACCATTTCAGAGTCTAGAAAAGTTCTAGAGTCATAATCCTGAAGAGCTTGAAACCCTCGTGAAACAAGATCAGTTAAATAACATGTTTGGTCAGCCTGTTCAAGTAAGCTTGACAATAAACGAGCTAAAAACCAAGTTGGTTCATCTGCTGCTTCTTCAGAAATAATTGCGAGCATTGGCTGAACCTGATATTTTTTATTTTTTACTTCTTCTAAAGTGATTTGAGCCCTTTTTGTATCTTTGTCTAAGAAAGCTTCAATAGAATCATCTAAAAGCTCCATGAGTTTTTCTGCAATTTCTTTAACCATTGACTCTGTTTCTGGTGTTAGAAAAGATTCTTGAAAATTCCCAATCCTTTCTGCTAGTTCACGACACGATTTACCTAACATTTCTCCTTGATAAGCGACAATCTGATAATTTAAGCATTCATAAGGGTATAAGTTGATTTCTGCTAGGGGATCTTCAAGGGATTGTTGTAATAATCTCACAATGAAAAAGTATACACGAGCGATTTCATTATATCTGTTAATAATTCGATTCTTCGTCATTTCGTCCTTTGCAAATAAGGCACTTATTGCATCGTCGAGCATACTAAAAGATAAAGCGTAAATCTTTCTTAATAGAGTTTTTAGATCCAATACTGATGTTGCTATGAATTGGATTTCCAGTTGATTTGGAGCCTCTCGGATAATTTCTAATCCGATTTGTCTTCTAATTTCTTCTCTAATTTTATCTGGATCCTTAATTTTCTTTTTTCCTTCGGAAGGATAAACTAACATTGTTTCAAAACCAGTTACATAACGGGCTAGTAGCTCTAGGTCAATTGAGTCCGTTTCATAGATCATTGTAACCTTTCGTGGCTGTGTACGAGGTTTTCGAGGATATAAAAGAAGAAAAGTTTCATTTTCTATTCTAATACCAATTTCATCCTTGGCTTCTAATCCATTTCTTTCGATCCATTCCCTTGGTAAGCTAACCAAGTAAGTTCTAGCTCCAGTCAGCTGTAAACTTCGTGTAATATCTTTAGACATTTTTTTTTTCGACCCTACTTTATAAAAGTAAGAAATTTTCTCGTTAAAATAATATGAGATTATTATCTTAAGAAACTTACCTTCCTATTAAATTTATATTTGTGCTAGGACTTATTCAATGACTTAAATCAACTAAGTAGATGAAAATTTTGAGAGAGAGTAAAACAATAACACCAAAAAGCAAGCTTCAGGTTTCTTCCTCTTAATATGAATTATAGGATCTCTAAAATAGCTAATACAATCGGTGTATTGGGTTTAATAAGCTCTATACTGTTTATTCATGTTTATATAAAATATCGTTTTTTCTGTAAAGCATGAAGTCCTAATAAGGCAGTTGTACCTACTAATAGAATGAAACTAGATACAAAGAAAGTAAATCTATAAGCAATTGCTCTTGATTCGCCTAGGAGAATGAGTATATCGGCGATGGGGCCTCCAATTAAAAAAGAAGCAAGTCCCCACCCTGTAGCAAGTGTTATATTAAAAATACCAAATCCTGTTCCTTGTAAATCCTGAGGAAGAAGGTCCGCGGTATAGGCAAAAGCTATAGATTGGACTAGAGCCGTTGAGGCGCCCATAACGGCATAAATAAATGTGATAGCTGTAAAAGGTAAAGCAGTTAAAATGAAGAAGAGAAGATAGCAGATTGCAGCAACTAAAGAGCTTATTATGATTATTGGAATTCTACCAATTCGATCAGAAATTCTTCCCCCAATTGGAGCTAGTAAACCTCCACAAAGCGAAAACAAGATTAAAAGAATACTAAATAATTGCGCGCTCAGATTAAACCCTGTTTCATCGATTACATAATAATAAAAGGTTTGTGTACTAGATGAGAATCCTATCGTTAAGATTCCAAGTATAATTATAAAGATAGCAAAAAAAGGAACTTTAAAAGCTTCTCGAACTCCATTATTTACTAATTCTGAAGTAGTAATCACTTCTTGAATTTTTATAGTTTCAATAGGTGTAAATTGAATGATAAATGCACATGAAAAGAGTAGAAATACAACTACATAAAAGACTGTTCCTTCATAAAAGCCTAATCCGTTCTGATATAACCATCCACCTAATAAAAATCCACAGATCTGTCCTAACAGTCCCATTGCGTCAAGTGTACCAACAAGTCGACCTCGATGATCACCTTGAGTTGCCTCGGCAATTAAATGCCTTATTCCCAGGTCACTACCAGACCAGAAAAGCTCAAGAAAAGAAAAAAGAAGAATAAGAAATATTGCTGCACCCACTTTAGATTCGTAAGAAATTAGAATTCTCTGTCCGAAAAACGCGAATAAATATACAAAACCAGCGATTACTTCACCCCGAACTACATATTTTTTTGCCAAGGTTGGATTCTTGTTTAATCTTGGTCCCCATATTAATAATTGGCCAATTGTTGATCCTAGAAGATTAGCTGTACCTAATAGTGCAGCCATTGTATTGGATAAACCTAAAAAATTACGGAGATATAAATAGAAAAATGCATAAAAAATGGCTCTTCTTAAAAATGAAAGAAATTGAAAGGAGCTAGTGGAAATCATAATAGATCTTACTTTCAAGATTAACACTTCCAAAAGAAGAAAACTGTAGTCACTGATGGTCGTCATCCAGCTATAACAAATTTTATTTCAATTCTTCGATAAAATCAAGGAAATCTGCATATGGGATTGCAGTCCAGCTTTCCGCGACGCTGGCACCAGTAGAACGAGACAAAAGAGACACTTTTGCTGCATCAGATTCATTATCAGCCTCAAAAATATCAATAAAGTCATACGGCCCCAATATGGCATAATGTGCAATCCATCGAATATTTGGAACTTTTTCTCGAACTAATTGAAGCCATTTTTCTCCCTCTTCTCTACGACGGGCGAGATTTGGAGCATCAAGTTTAGTAGCAAGGATATAGATTGGCATACCACAATATGTGTTTGAAGGATAAATAAGCTTTTTTCATAGATGTTTAGTATAAAAGGTCATCAAACCGATATTTCGCGACATTTTATAGAATGTCATTTAACCAACGACTTGGTCTGAAAGAAAGTTGATATAGGAATAATATTTTTTTCAATAAATGATCTACCTATAAAATAATGGTCTCCGTTTAAAGCAAATTTCTAAGGTTAAAAGAAATGAAAACAAATGAAGTCAGAAAAGCTAATCTAAAAGTATCTCGAATAGGCTTAGGAACACTTGCTTTTGGTCATCCAACAAAAGGAATTCAAGATAAAAAAGAAATCAGTATGAGATCTATCCAACCAGATGTCTTTTACTAAAAAAACTCATTTTAATTCCTATATGTTACCAAACGAGAGGATTAAATTCAGGATAACAAACGTTTATCCATGATTATAGCATCTTCGGGACAACGAGTAACACAAAGACCACAACCAAAGCAATACGTGGAATTGTAGATCAGGTCTCCACCTTCGCTTAAGGTGCGAGCCTGAAAATAGCAATGAGAGGTACACTCGCCACAATTGGTACATTTCTTGGGATCATGGATAGATAGATACGGACTAGGTTTGAGTAAATCTTGCATATTCATGCGTAAAAGCCCATGAAGAGCTGAACAACAACAAGGACAACACCCACAGATGCCTTCAATATTCGTTTCATCTTCATCGGGATGATATAAAGCCAAGTGGAGAAGGCCTTTTTGATGGGTATCCAGAACGATCTTTTCAGCCTCACTTTTAGATATAAATTCAGTTTTACCAGCATCTACAGTCTTAATAGCTGTCATATTGAGGCCTAAACAAACTCTTCGAGGGAAATCACAATTTTGGAGATCAGAGCGACATAAACAGTCTCCAACAGCAATTTTTTCAGATGAACGAATAAGAGAAAGAACTTGATCTAATGGGAGAGTCGTCTGACGATGATCAAGCGTGATATTGACTGGGATAGTGACTGCTTTCCAGTGATCCTTAAAAGTTAATACATTTTCTTTTGACCAACGAGTGTCCTGATTCTTGTGCAAAAGTTTTTCACCAAGGATAATTGGCCAACCTAAGGGACTAGATGTTATTTAAACCGTTTGTACACAACTATGAAAAATATACTTCTCTTTTTTTTTATGTCAAAACTTCAGGATTCATTCCATTCATTCTATTGATTACCGTGATGGGTATTTGGATTTTAAGATTACAAATGGTTTTTCAGATTTGTCCCAAATTGATTTTTTCATACTATAAACCAACAATGATTAAATTTCTAATTAATAAATTAGCCCCCTTTTAAAAAGATATGAGAGTTGAACACTCACAGAATTCTCAACTTCAAAAATATGAATCAAATTAAAATTATGATAACATAAGGAGGTTCGTGTGTAATACCAACGTTTAATGACATTGGATATTAGAAAACAACATCCACCCAACAAAAAGAGAAAAGGGGAAAAATTTCCTTCCTCCCACGAATTAAACTCTATCTCGTAGAGAGCTGTTGGACTTCCTGATGATTTTTTTATTGGAAGTATAATTATAAATGTCTAACCTTGATCCTTTCAATAAAAAGACATATATACTAGAAATGACCAGGTATACAAGATAAAAATGGGAGTTTTATCAGTAAGAATTGATAAAGAATTAGAAGAGAAGCTTGATTTTCTAATGA
>JBHLKC010000041.1:0-19927 GCA_048887065.1 Candidatus Hodarchaeota archaeon | reverse complement strand
CATACCAGTGTAATGTTGGCCATTAAACTCTTTAAGAGTGTTATACTGTTTTCTCTTTCTTTTTTCAATCATTATTTTTCAACCTAAAGAAGAACAATAAACTTGTGCATTTATTATTTCACTTTCCGGAGGGCTTAAAAAATAACTTAAGACACTTAATTGAAAGAAAGATTGCTATTGAAATAGGATAAAACGAATATAAAAGATACAGGGAAGATTTTGAGTTGTATTTATTCATGAGGCATGTTTAAATATTAAAGTGCTATAGTACTTACCGCAATATACTTAAAGTAAAACATATCGGGCTTCTCTTTGCCTCAATTTGTTTAATATAAGAATTAACTAAAAAAACAAATCATCCAAGCTGTTAATTACGAAAAAATTAATCTTCTAGGGAAATAATTAAAATTATAATGTAAATCGCCTATTTTAATGTTCAAGTTAGGATGAACAGTTATGATTAATCAAACAATTGATGATCTGATTCGCAATATCAATGACACAATAGAGTCATTTGGAATTATTGCACTAATCGTTGTGAGTCTTTTCATAATATTATTAATTTGGATAACTGGAAAATTATTAAAGACAATTATAAGACAAATAAAGTGGATTCATCCAGATGCAAGGAATCTCATCTTCTGGTTTATTAGTATAGGACAACTATTGCTTTATTATCTAATAATCCTAGGGATTTTTACTTATTTTGGGGCACGAGCAGATTTCATAATTGCAGTAACGGCAGTAATAGCTACCATAATCGGAGCTGCGTCGATTTCCATTATCTCTAATTTCATTAGTGGTCTTTATATTCTTATTACTAGACCGTTTCGGGTTGGAGACTTAATTAAGATTCATGGAAAGGAAGGAATCGTTGAAGAAATAAGTTTAAATTATACTAAGATGATTCAAATGGATCGTACTTATGTGACGATACCAAACAGTAATTTACTTGATCACTCCTTGCTAAACTATAACATCAGACTTCCTGAAGCACAAAAGCACGTAGAATCTAACACAACGATAAAACTAGGAGGACATTCAGTCCTCATTCCTGACATTATTCCAAGCACCTTACAATCATTGATAAAATACAAAGAAATCGTAAGGTATCATACACAAATTGAACTAAGATTAGATATGTTTTCTCCATCTATTCCAATCAAAACAGTTACGGAACGTTTAAATCAGGTCTGTGATGAATTTACTACGTATTTTGGTTTCAGACCAACTTATTATTTTGGAAAATATGATTTTAGACAGGCATTGAATCTTATAATAACCGCTCCAGATGGGTATACAATTTTTAATTCCTGGCCATTTTTTGTGGAAGCAATTACACAGAAAATCTTTGTAGATTTGCAACAGGAGGGAGAGAAATGATATTTCAAGAGAAATTTCCAGGAATAACAACTGAAATGCAAATTGTCGTCTTTATTGCTGTTATTGTCCTTTTATTGACCGTTCAATGGATTTTGCTGTTAATCATCAGGATAATTAATCAGAAAGTAGAAAAAATTCCTTTAGAAATTGTAAATGTGGTAAAATTCCTAACTCGGTTAGGAACAGCTATTTTTATTTTATACACTGCGCTTGTACTATTTGAAGTTCCACTAAACTCAATTTTTGGAATTTCAGCCGTCTTAGGAGCAATAATTACATTTGGTTCGTTACAATGGATTACTAACTTCATAGCTGGATTATATATCATCATTACACGCCCGTTTGGAATCGGTGATTTCATAGAAATAAGAGAGGATACGAAAGGTGAGATTCTAGAAATTACATTGAATTATACAAAAATCAAAACTATCTATGGGATTTTTCATTTAATACCCAATAGAGTCTTTTTAAAGGCAAATATAACTAATTTTACTCAGAAGGTTCAACGACGAGTAGGAGTAACAGATGCAGAAGAGGTAGGAATTCTAGATTTAGCTAGGATGCTAATAGAAGAGAAAGTCGTAAGATATACTTTTAATTGGGGAGCACCATTGGGAGACGTCACGACAACTAAATATAAAATACAACAAGTTTGTGATATTTTCACAGGAGTCTTTGGTTATAAGCCTGAATTCTTCTTATACAATATTGGATATCGAATGCAGTTTAAATTTGTCGTAGTAACACATAATGCTGAGACCCTTATTGAGAATGTTAATGATTTCCGTAACGAAATTGTAGCTCTTTTTCATTAGGAATTAGGTAAAAATAAAACTATCTATATGTCTAGAGAGTAAAGTACACTGACTAAAGGATATTATGCCTCCTGATGAATTCATAGATCTCGATTTAAATTGAGATGAGTTTTTTATATCAGATTTAGAAATCTCCCATAGGTTAGTGTACAACAACCTTTTGCAATTAACTGAACGTAAATAACTCTAATATAAAGAACTGTTGAATGATGAGTTTTAGGATTGTGTAAAAAGTGTTTGATAAACTCAAAAAAGAAGCAGAAAAAAAGAAAAAAGAAGCGGAAAAGCTGGGCAAAAAAACAGTTGATATAGGAAAACAAGCTGGAAAAAAAGTAAAAACTGAGACAGAAAAGAAAATAAAAGATGTAAGAGAAAAGACTAAGAAATAAGTTCGAAAACTCCTTCGTCTCTGTTATTAACTATGAGGTATGACTTAATGAAGCTTGGTGAGTTCACAGAGGAACAGATTACAGCATTAGCTCAAAAGGCATATGAGGAAGGGGATGCAGATTTTAAAATAGTGAAAAAAAACTGTGTACTCTTAGTAATTGATATGCAAGATGAGTTTATTAAACCTCATTGGACCCCTTTTTGGATTCCAGAGGCAACTAGACAAGTTGAGAAGATTAAAACACTGATATCACACTTCAGAGAGCATAATATCCCAATTATTTTCACTGCTATTGCATATACCCATTTCAGGCTAGACCGTCCATCCACTGGAGATCTGATGCCAAATCGATACCCTGAGCTAGGAATTAAAGACCCCGCAATCTTCAGAGATGGACGCATTTGGGAAGAACTATCACCATTACCAGAGGAGATTGTAATATACAAACCCTCATATGGTGCTTTCTTTGACACGCCCCTAGAAACTATCCTCCGAAATATGAGGAAAGATACAATCATCATTTGTGGAACTCTAACGAATTACTGCTGCGGCATGACTGCACGACAAGGATATGAGAGGGGGTTCAAAGTTGTTTTTGGGAGTGATATTACTTCAACTAATGATCCAATAATGCACGAAGCGGAATTAAAAGTGCTAAGAGCAGGATTCACACGAGTTCTTACGATGGATGAAATTTTTAAGGTTTTAGGATAAAGAGTTGATGAAAGGTGGATATTGAAACCTCTGTTCGACCTTGCTGGAAATGTAAGCAACTAACGACGATTATTGATACTGATATCAGGTTCTTAACGAATAAATACTTTGGGGAGGAAATACGTAAGAAGTATCCTTTCTTTTACCTCGATTTCTCGAAAGAAGCTGACGAAGGATATTATATGAATCATTGTGAACATTGTGGCGAAAAACAAGGTGAAAATTATTTATTCATTGAACGACTATTAGAAACCCATGAAAAGCAGCTCAGTACAGATAAACGGTTACGTGAGGAATTATTATCACCTGCAAAGAAAAAATATACAATCTTAACTAAAACGCGACAAACGACTCTTGATGAGTACTTTTAGATGTATTCAAACTGAGAATTTCAAATAAAAAATTAGAGAAAAGGAAAAAACACCTACTAGATCTATTTGTTCAATCAATGACTCACTTTTTCCTCATAATTTCATCAATTTGTCGTATGTACTGTTCGGTGCTAGTAACTTTTTCTATTTCGTCTTGTTCTTGAGGAAGAGCTCGTATTCTGCGAAAACGGACTATAAAACTGAAAACCATAAGTATTAACATCCCAGTAAGAATAATGATAGCTACTAAAGGATGTAATGTTGGTAAAATAAAAATCAAAAATAAAAATGTAGTAAATGAAACAATAATTAATCCAAGGTAATAATAAAACGGATAACGGCGATTTTCCATTGATTATTCCTTCGAAATAGTGAATTGTAGGAGAAAATGATAATTGTTTGCTAACATAATTATCATATTATTATTGTATATAAAGGTAATGATATTATAAAAATAACTTTAAATATTATAATAAGAACATTGAATTTGAAGGGATCAAGAATGTCCAAAAACGTTTTATTAGTTGGAAAGAATCATAAATGTTTAAGGGGTAAAGATAAGGTCGTATTAACACCCGAACAGAATAATACTCTGATGACATATGCATTTACAGTTGCTAAGCATACCGAGCTCGATCAAAAATTTGTACTAAATGAAATGTATGAAGCTATCCGTATCTTCTGTGAACACCATATGCTACCATGTTTTGCATCCTACGATGATGTCGACACTGCTACTAAACTTCAAATAATCAAAGATATTGCTGAGATCATGTTTAACCGTTTAAAACCTTTTGTAAATGAAAAAGTACTAGATTATGCTTTGGTTCAAGCAATTTATACGATTACAACCTTCATGATAAATTAACTCCTTCACAATATTGTTTCCATCAAACTAATTAGCACATATATTCTCTTATTAGAGAATTAAACCTAATTTTGTAGACATCCCTTTAGAAAAGCGAAAATCTCATTCTGTCTTAATTGTCTTCAACTTTTCCAATGAATTGCCTTAATTGAGCCAAAGTTTCAGAATAAACTTCTACCCCTTTTTGAGTAACATCAACAAGAACTCTCGGACCTTTGAGTGTGATGATATGCCGTTCTTCAATATATTCTGCTTTTTTTAATTGCTTTATGTGAGCTGTTAATGCCCCCCAAGTTAATTGACATTTTTTCAGGAGGTCTCCTTGCGTTAAGGGACCAATAGCAACAAGTAAACTTATAATAAGCAAGCGTTTGGCATTAAATAGTACGGGATCAATTTCCCGGAAATTATTGACCCAATCCGTCACTTACTAACGACCTTCTTCTCTGCCTGATACATCGAAAAAGAAGTACTCAAAGAGGCTAAGATTAAAGCAATTCCTGGTGTTAAATAGATATTTAGTTCACCTGGTAGTAAAATAAGTATTAGTACAACAACAGGAGATGTTGACAGTAAAACAATACCAAGCGATAATATGGGTCTTGCGAAGAGCATATCGTTAGAATAGTGATAGCTTTCTGCAGTAATTCCAACAATAAAACTCCCAAGGCCGAGGAGGGGAAACCAGAGAAAATAGGTCGAGATCGGATTATTTAAAGCGAAATTAATAGCGTAACCAATGATAATTGTCCCTGGATAAGCGATCACCCAAGGACCTATTCTAATTCTCCTAAAAACATGCCTAAAAACCCATAAATGGACAAAAATAGCCCCAATTGAAACAATAGCCCAGAAAATTAAAAAAATCCAGATTGATTCAACCAATGATTGTATTATAATTAAACTGCCACTGAGGATTGTCATGATGACTAAATTGCCTAGAGCATAAGCAAGTGTTTGACGATATACAGACAAATCGACAGATACCTGCATTAATTCCGTTGCATTCAAAATATCCTTTTTATCCAAACCTAATAGCTCCTTATTAATTCATTTTGTAAAAAATATTGATCCTTAAAAGATTTCTAAAAAAATAAAGGGGGAGGAAAAATGTTTCAATGATCCAATGTTTTTTTCTGGAATAACTTGATACCAATGAAGGTAGTTCCTAATAAAAAGAGGAGAATAATGATGAATGAGCTCCACAATGGGAGAAGACTAAAGTCTGCGGTGAATATATTTTGGGCATTTAATCTCAAAGAATCACTCCATAAATCATCGCCCAAGATTACTACTTGTTGATATAACTGATTTGCCCAGAATGGGGGACATAAATAAACAATTGGATTTTTAAAGGGGATTATTGATCCACTGAGGAAAAGGATAGGCATAACATACATCATAGAGAGACCAACAGCCGCATTCGCAGATTTGGAACTAGCTGAGATAATAATTCCTATTCCCAAAGTTGAGAGGCCAAAAAAGAAGATGATGAAAAACCCGAGAATCAGAAGAGTGAGGTTTTGATCGTACCACTGTGCACCAAGTAAACCATAACTTATTGTAAACATCAAAACAAGTTGAATGACTAAGAAAAAAGATTCACTTAATAACGTTCCAAAAAATACTTTCGCTCGCCCAACTGGGGTTGTATCAAGCCGAGTTAAAGTTAACCGTTCTTTCTCGATTGTGAGTGAGGTTGCTGCATTTATTGTTCCAAAAGAAGCGGTATATATGAGCATCCCAGAAATAGCCATATCAAAAACACTTATTCCATTGGATGTCACTGATATTGGTTTAAATATAATGTAAAATAGGATTGTAAATAATAAAGGAAATCCAAAGGAATAGAGATATGTTTGATTGTTCCTTAGTTTGATTTTAAGGTTTTTTTTAGCGATTGCAGTGATGATTTGGATATTATGCTGAATAAAACTCATTCTGTTAACCTCCGACCTGTTAAATGCAAAAATACATCTTCTAATGTAGTTTGACGCAAATTCATGCTTTCTAGGTCAGTTATATCATTGATTACTTCTTTTTGCAAAATTTTGATGAAATTAATAATTCCTCCATTAAAATTCACGTTCACTTTTTTCTCACCTTCGATTAATACATGTTTTAGAAAATCCAGACTTTCAATTGACTTTTTGAATTCGTATGCTTTTTCTTCCTGCATGAAGACAACTTCTAGAATATTTTTTTCACTATATTCCTCTTTTAATGCTTCTGGGGTACCTTCAGTAATGATTTTTCCATTATCAATGATCATTACACGGTCACTAAGTATCTCTGCTTCATACATATCATGTGTAGTCAAAATTATCGTTTTACCGCTCTCTTTCAATTCTTTTATGTAATCCCAGACAATATGTTTAGCTTGGGGGTCTAATCCTGCGGTAGGTTCATCAAGAAATAATATATCGGGTTTCATAACAAGGGCAATCGCAAAATTTAAACGACGTTTCATCCCACCTGAAAAATTCATTGTTTTATCTTTTCGACTTCCCAAACCAAGCTTTTCCAAGATTTTTTGGGCTTCTAGTGTTAATTCCTCTTTGGGAAGGTTATGCATTGTTCCCCAGAATATGAGATTTTCTTTGGCTGTAAGCTCCCCATAAAAGACGTATTCTTGAGGAACTGTACCAATGATTGATTTAACAGAGGCAGCGTTATTTAGAACATCATTTCCGTCAATTAAAGCTGTCCCTTTATCAGGTTTGAGAATAGTTGATAATATTTTGATTAAAGTTGTTTTTCCAGCACCATTTGGTCCTAAAATACTAACTAATTCACCTTTTTTCACAATAATGTCTAGATTATCCACGACAACTGTTTTATCATAAGTTTTTGTTAAATTACTTGTTTCTATGGCCAGATCCATCATAATTGCTCACCTAATTTTTCGTTGCTGTAATATAGTCAATTTTGCCTACAACTCCTATATTCTTAAACCCGGAAGAGACTTTGTTTTGAAAAGTGCGAAAAAAAAATGGGTAACATTAGAAATTCCTTGAAAATTAGAAGCGTATTCTGATCGGATGACCGATGAAATATTAGACTCTTGTATTACTACCATCAAAAAGAATTTTTCACGATTAGAATTATTGATTGATTCCATAATAGAGATGTCTGAAATCGAACATGGCATTCATGGTTTAACTTTAGAAACAGTGGACTTCAGGTATTTTATGAAGGAAATCCAAGAAACATACGAAAATAATGGGATAAAATTCTTTCAGTTTTCATCAGATACACCTATTTATATCGATATAGATGCTAAGAATCTAAGAATTGTGTTAAACAACCTCATAGATAATGCAATAAAACAAACTATCAGCGCTGACCGAATGATTAGTGTGAGTTGTAAGGAATCACAAAATACTATTCAGATGTATATCTCAGATAATGGAATTGGGATTATTAAAGAGAATTTGGAGAAGATTTTTGATAAATTTGTGTCCATTCCAACGGAATATGCTGTTGATGAAACGGGCATTAGTTTATATGTTGTTAGGCAAATAATACGAGGGCATGGGGGTACAATAAGAGCTGAGAGTCCTGGTGTTGGTCAAGGATCTACATTTACCATTCAACTCCCTCGGATTCAAAATCGTCTTTAATATTTCTTTTATTCGCTTAGTCTTATAGTCACTAAGCTTTTCTTTCTATTCTATTGTTTTCGCGGTAGCTCGATAATGAAAGTTGATCCAGATCCTAATCCCTCACTTCTTGCTATGATTATACCTCCATGAGCTTTCATGATCTTTTGTGAAAGGTACAAACCTATTCCTGTTCCCGTGGCGGAGTACACTGTTCCAATGGATACAAATTGTTCAAATATCCTTTCAAGGTTCTCAGAGGCTATCCCTGCCCCATTATCTTTAATTTTTATTCGTAAGATTGTGGGGATAATTTCTAGTGTTACTTTAATTGACCTGTGATCCGAGTGAGTGTGTTTTACTGCATTATTCAATATATTATCGAACACTTGTATTAGTCGATCTTTATCCCCCTCAATAATAAGAGGAGAGTCCATAACACATTCATCAAACTTAATCTGTTCTCCAAGCATGTTTTTATAAGGTTCCAGGGTCTCATTAAAGAAAGCACAAAAATCAAATGCTGATTCTTTGATATTAAAAGTACCATACTTAAACTGGGCAAGAAGTGAAACCTGATCAGTTAGTCTTTCTAGACGATGTAAATTACTCCTAATGGTTTCTAATATCTTGTTTTGCTGATCCTGCACAATATTACTAACGTTTTTTTGCAAAAAATCAATATACCCAAATATCACTGTCAACGGTGTCCTTAACTCATGACTAGTCATCCACACAAAATTATCACGGCGTTGTTCAAGCTCTAGTCGAACTTGTTCCGTAATTTTACGTTCTGTGATATCTTCACCTGAACTAAGAGTCCCAGTTATATTACCATCCTCGTCTCTGAGAACAGTATTATGCCATGCAATAGTTCTTTCTTCATTATCTTTAGTTAATATAAGGCCTTCAGAGTATTCAACTGGCTCAACATTACCCATCAATAATGTATTGAATATTTCTTTGACACTACTTCGAACTCGTTCTGGTAGAAATGTGTTAAACCAGTTCTTTCCAATGATCTCTTCTTCAGGAAAACCTAGTACTTCACACCCCTTCTTATTGACAAGTGTAACTCTTTGATCCGCGTCTAATGCAACCATCATTACACCAGTAACATCTAAATATCGTTGTGCTAAATCTCTCTCTTCTCGAAGAGCCTCCTCAGCTATTTTGAGATCAGTAATATCAATCAATGAGGCAATAGCCCTATCCTTTCTTTTTTGAGTATCAGAAAAAAAAGAAGCCTTACAAAGAGCCCTAATTCTTTTTTTCTCTTTGACTGTTTGAGCAGTAAATTCATCTTCAAGTGAGGTTCTACCAAGCAATATTGTATTCAAGATTTGCCTGAAAAACGGATGTCCAGACTTAGGATCTCCAACTGTGTTTAAACTCCACTCAGCAGTATTTTCTATCTGAAAAAATTTAAATGCGGCCTCATTTGCACCGATTAACTGGAGTTTTTTAGCAATTTTTGATATTCCTTCAGGATCACGTTCTAGGTATTTATCTAACTCTAGTGTGTTCTGAATCTCTAATTGAGCCATATATTTTATTACCTCTGATAGATCATAATCTAGTATTGGAATTGGCGCTTCTTCAAATAGTAGGCGAAATTGTTCTTCTGAATCTTTGAGTGCAAGTTCTACCTGTTTCCGCTTTGTAATATCTTGTACGAAAACCAGATATCCAATTGGGATAGTCTGATTATCTGATTTAATAGGCTGGATATAAACCTCTAAATAGATGATTCCTGATTTACTTGTTTGGTACAGGTTTTTTTGCTTAACTAGTTCAAAATTAAATTGTTCCTCAAAATGCACGGCTGTACCCTGTTTCATAGCTATTTTTTCATAAGGTGGAATATTTGGATCCATAAAAAGGTTGAATCCTCTGATTGATTGGATAGACTTAACTCCAAAAATGTCTAAAAAGAGTTGATTAGCGTCAATTAATTGTCCTTCGGCATTATAGAGTTCAATTCCCAAGGGTGCTTTTTCAAAAATTAACCGAAATTGTTCTTCTCGTAGTTCTATTGACTCTGAAGACTTTTTTCGGTTATTGCGATATTTTTCTTGTTCCTCTATCTCTGTTCTTATGAGAACCTTTGCATCTTCGGGAATATCATCTCTCGCGAGTAGTTTCTCTAATCTCATGGGGCTCAAAAATCTATTCCCAATAATTTCATTTTAATATTGTGAAATTAGTATTATTGAGTTTATTTGAGTCCAACACATATCAAAAACTTGAACATAGAATTTTTTTTTTCAATTAATCTAGTGGAATATTTCAGCAGTTGATCCAAAATTCTAATTAATAAGGTATTAATCAAAGTTTTAATCTATCAATCTTTCGTTAATGCTTAAAAAACTCAAGCAAACTCGATTTAAGGGATAAAATTTTGGATAGAATCATGGAGTGAAAAATATGGATGATTTTATGAAAGCTGCAATTAACGAAGCAAAATCAGGTTTTGAAGAAAATGGGTTGCCAATTGGATCCGTATTGGTTCTTAAGGGGAAAATCATTGGCCGTGGAAGAAATCAACGCTATCAAAAGGGAAGTGTGATTCTTCATGCCGAAATGGACGCGATAGAGAATGCAGGAATTTTATCACCTGAAGAATATCAACAATCCGTTCTCTATACGACTCTTTCACCTTGTCTAATGTGTTCTGGAACTATAGTATACCTTCAAATCCCAAAAGTAGTTATTGCTGATAATAAAACAATTATGGGGGCCGAAGATTTCTTAAAATCGAAAGGAATAATTCTGGAATACCAAGAAAGTAAAGAATGTCAAGAATTGTTATTACAATACAAATCAGATTAGGAAGGACATAAATTGAGAACTGGTTAGTATCCAATGGAGGTATCTGAAGATGATCGCCTTAATGCAAGTCCATATGCAATGGATTGATTCGTAATTACTCCTATAATATTGCAAGGAGTATTACTATCAGCAACAGGAATCAATTGTGCCTTTTCTTTAGCCATTAGCTTATAGGCATCAAAAACTGAATGATCAGGGCGAAGGGATAATGATTTGATTCTTAGATCACCAACACGTGTAACATACCTAACTTCAGGAGCAATTTTAACAATATCTTCCCATGTAATGACTCCTAGAAGATCACCTCCTTTACAGACAATGAGGTCATTTATGCGTGTACGAAACATCACCTCTAAAGCCTCATTTAGGGGTGTACTGGGGTCGACTGTCATAATACTGTCCATTGAAAGCATAACATCACCAACACGCATTGGTTTAAGGATAGTTGATAACTTGGTTGTTTCAAGTTCTTGAGCTGCCCCCCAATAAATGAACATTCCAATAATTATTAACCAAATGTTTCCAATAAAACCTATAATTAGGAATATTATTGCAAAGAATCTTCCAATGCTAGCAGCGATTTGGGTTGCTTGAATTAAATCTTTTTTCCATACAGTAAGGAGAGCCCTAAGTACACGTCCTCCATCCATTGGAAAAGCTGGAATCAAATTAAATATTGCCAAAATAATGTTCAAAACTCCAATATCAAATAAGATAAAGCCTGTACCAATGAAAAAGGGAGTTACAGGAAGCTGAATTGGAAATAAGAAGTGGATTAAAAGCGTTAAAGACCCAACGATGAGACTAGATACAGGACCAATTACCGAAACCTTCCATTCGATTGAAGGATTATCGGGGATTTCCTCTATTTGAGAAGCTCCACCAATGGGATACAACACAATTTTGTTTACAGATAGCTGGTTTCTTTGAGCTAGCAACGAATGAGCTAATTCATGTATTGTTACTGATAAAAATAATAACATAAACAGTATTACTGCGTATATCTGAGGAAAAGTGAGTACAAGCAAAAATAGGAATAAAGCGATGAAAGTTATATGTACCTCTAAGTCTATACCTTTTATTTGAAAGATTTTATATGAATACTTCATTTTACTCTGAATTTAATAAGTATAGCAATGTTCATAAGGATTTTTGTGCTTCTTTCGAAGTTTGAGGATAACTGTGTTAAGAATACCTTGATTATGAGTAGTTTTTTATCAACTAACTTAAAATTAACCCTGTTTCTGAGTTGATTCCCACTATTCTACTTCATTGACTATCAGGAATGTCAATTCTTTCCTCATTATTACTGGTGTCAAAAAAGAATACTCTCCCATTAGGATCAGTGAAAATTGCACTACCTGTACCGTTGTCTGTTAAGTTCTCTTTAGAAAACTCAATACCCTGTGCTTTGAGAGAATCAACAATTTTCTTTACATTCCTACCTCGATAATTGAACAATACAGGAATTCCAAATTCTTTTTCAATGAATTTATCAGGGAATAATGCAAGATAGATTATACAATCTGTAATAGTACACCAGCCCTTATCTGGTGCCCCAGTATAGATTTTAAATCCTAATTTTTTGTAAAACTCTAGGCTTTCTTGAAGATCATCAACCGAAATACAGATTTCAAAATGATGCCCTAATTGTGGGATGTCTGTCATATTATTACATTCTTCCCTATCAAGGTTTTATTGGTGCAAATCTCGCAGTAAAGTGTCGAAGTACTCCTGGATCATATATGATCTTCATTCCAGTTATTTCTTCTCTATGTTTGTAGAGATCCACAACGGAATTAATGACATAATTGAGATGTTCTTGGGAATACACTCGACGAGGGATCGCTAAGCGAACTTGTTCTAATTCTGGAAAAATCCATGTTCCATCCTCCTGCTGACGGCTAAACGCAACTGAACCTAGTTCTGCAGCGCGAATGCCATAGCGCTCGTATAATGCAATAGTAAGTGCCCACCCTGGGAATTCTGATTGGGGAATGTGAGGAAGGAAGCTTTTTGCATCCAAATTAATGGAATGTCCTCCAACTGGTTTTAAAAATGGAATTCCACCTTTTTCTAATGCTTTTCCCATATATTCAAGTTGTTCAAATCGGTATTTGAGGTAGTCTTCCTGTAAAACTTCAGTCAATCCTCTTGCAATCGCTTCTAAATCACGTCCAGCCAGGCCTCCATATGTTGGAAATCCTTCGATTACCGTCATCCGTTGTGTGATTCTTCGATAAGTTTGTTGGTCATTGAGTGCAATAAATCCACCAATATTGACCAACCCATCTTTTTTTGCACTGACCATACAACCATCTGCATAAGAAAACATTTTTTGCGCGATTTCTTTTGGTAAGAGATGTTGATATCCCTCTTCACGTAATTTTATGAAGTACGCATTCTCTGCAAAACGAGCTGCATCTAAGAAAAAAGGGATATCATAGTTATGAGCAATTTTTGAGACTTCAGCAATATTTGCCATTGAAACAGGTTGCCCTCCTCCAGCATTATTTGTAACCGTGACAATTATTAGAGCAACATTGCCCTTATTTCGTATTGTTTCCTCTAAAGCTGTTATATCCATGTTTCCTTTGAAATCATGTAATAACTCTGGTTTAAAGGCTTCTGGTATTACTAGATCAAAAGCTTTTGTCCCTGATGATTCAATATTGGCACGTGTAGTGTCAAAAAACTGATTAGATACTGTTATTTTAGTTTTCCCAAGGTTTAAGGCAAAGCATATCAAATTCTCAGCACTTCGTCCTTGATGAGTGGGGACAACGTAAGTATAACCAGTAATATCCTGAACAATACGTTGTAGATTAAAGAAATTCTTACACTGTGCATAAGATTCATCACCTAGCATTATCCCAGCCCATTGATGATCAGACATTGCTGAAGTTCCTGAATCTGTTAATAGATCGATGTATATATTCTCTGCAGCAATATTGAAAAAATTATATCCCGCTTCTTCTAACCATTTTCTACGTTCTTCACGAGTTGTTTTTTTGATTGGTTCAATTACTTTAATTTTATAAGGTGGAGGGCTTAATTCCTGATTAAAATCTATCATTTTGATCTATACCTTCGCTAGAAATCGTTTTAGATGGCGAGGATTAAAATTATTTTTGTGCATTATTCCAATTAGCCAAGTTCCAAAGATTATAAAAAAATCCAAACTAGTCAGTTTGGGCACAAAAGAAATACTTATAGCATTAAACGATTTAAATAACGATATGGAGAAAAAAGACTACTTTAAATATATGTTTTTATCAGGTGCAATACGTAACGTGGTTCTTGGGATAGTAACTATTGTAAGTCTCCTTTTTATGATGGATTCATTTATTACGTTTGGTATAGAGGAACCCCCGAGTCTGATGTTTTACTACTTATTTTTTGGGGTAGCTTGAGTATACGGAATAGGATTTTATCTTGTTAGCACCAATTTAGATCAGAATCACGGCATTTTGCTTATGGGAGTGATTGTCAAACTATGGGTCTTTTTCATATTTGTTTACTTTTTTTTTGAAAGAGATGTCAATATTCTTGGAGTAGCGTTCAGTGCTGGGGATTTGATCTAAGCTGTTCTCTTTTTTGAATTCTTACTTAATTATAAGAAACTCTAAGAGAATGACTTCCAAGAGTAGGCAATGAAATCTGATTTTATTCTATTCTCTCAATCTTAAAATAAACAGGTCGAAACCAATCAGTACAACCACCGATATTCTCATTCTCGTTCTTCATATGAGGAATAGTGCCTCCATAGGCAAGCGTCAGGAGATCATGACGAATATCGGCCCAAGCCCATTCACAGAAACCCTCTGGAGGTTTATATCTGTTCTCTTTAGTTATAACAAATTCTTGGCCGTCTTCAAACCGATCACATGGCTCCACTTCTTGGTATTCATCTTTCATATATTCACTAATGATATCCTGATTAGCAGTTCTTTTAATTACAGTTATTTTGCAGTCAAACATACCGATTTCACCAATTTTAAGAATATAAACGCTTTTCAGCTAATTGATTTGATAACTTTTCCTCAATTAAACGCGAAGGTGATTCAAACAGATAGTTTAAACGAATCAATTAAGCTCGAATCAATTGGTATTCTGAGGATATAGATCCATACAAATGTTTCATATTTTTGAGAATTTCGTTCAGGTGAGCTTTGATAAGTCCTTCATCTGTCGCATAGGGACACCAAGCAAAATAAAGAGCATTTTTTGTTTTTAACGTTATAGATGTCCTTCTTGCTGGTCCATATAAGATGCATGCAAGTATTCCTTCATGATCTTCAAGAATCACATCGTTTTTCTTCAATTTCTGTTCTTGGCCATTTATCTTTTGGTACTGTTCCGTTCCTCTTGAGATATCAAAGGTCAAATCACCTTGAATTTCATCCAGATCATGTCCAGAAGTTAAAATTCTACTTTTGAGCTCTGCAATAAACATGTTATCAACTAGTACAGAGACCTGAGGGAAGTTTCCCCCACCTTTTATCGTGTTAATCTGGTACTCTATAGGATACGTTTTATTCCACATCTTGAAATACGTGTCATATTTCTGTATAATATCGTCTTTATCCACTTCTCCAAGCGTGTCTCTTATCCATTTCTCCAAGTCTCGTTTACGCTCTTCTAATGCTTTATGCATCCTACTATTCGGAACATTTTTTACGATTAGATAACCGAATATCGAGTCAGGATATGCCTTTCTCAAATCAGGTGTAATTTCAATTTGCATCTCTTAAAAACATCCAATAGAAACTATATAACATTAAAGAGGGGTGATTTTTTTTTGATTTCGATACTTATTAGTCTATTCAGAGAAAACATCCTCTATAAAAGTTATATCTGAAAAAAAGATCAAAAATAATTCAAGAGAGACTTAGATAATTATTTATGAACATGACTAACCCGAAAAAAGGTCGGAAGAACTATACCAAACCCCTAAATTCTTAACTTACCGCAGGTAGAGTCGTTTTTCTGTGTCTAGAAGGGAGAATGGGACTATCTCGCGGTTTCAAAACGCTAATGAGAAGTCGAAGTGGTATAGTAAAGCCCTCTCGATCTTTTACAGAAGTTTCATAGACTAGAAGGTCTTGAATACTAATTACTCTACTTAAGGAATCAACTCCACCATAAATATGCTGTAAATCCGATTTATTTATCAAAACTGCAATTGGAACTGTCTGCCCTGTTCGCTCTTCTTCTTGGCGAATTAAATTAATATAATATGTTAGCTTCCTCATTGAAGAAATATTTGTCCCATCTGCAAAAAGGATGGCTGCATTTGATCCAGGAATCGCTATTTCCGGAATAAAATCAAAACGTTCTTGTCCTGCAGTGTCAACAAACAGAACTTGCCAAAAATAATCAATATCGGTTCTAGATACCAACTCCATTGCCCTTTCTAGAGGTAGGATTTCCATTGTATTGAATGTAGTTATGATTAATAATACAGAAGCCAAATTCATCGAAACAGTCGTCGTTGAGTCTTCTGCTAGAAGGTTTTCATCGATAATTGTATAAGTCAAAGTGGATTTTTCTTCGTCTATATGACATCTTTTTTCTTCTGCATTAGGATTAAAATATTCCCCTAATAACATTTTCACGAAACTTGTCTTTCCTGATCCCGTCGCTCCTACAATACCAATTTTCGCTTTGCCTCGGTATGTCGGGAGATTCTGAAACCCCATTTTATTCATTTGATTCAATGAACTAACCTCTAATCAAAAATACCTTTGTCCTTTCTAAATGGAACCTCAACTGGCTTTGATTAAAAACTACCTAGATAGATTATTCGCATCTTTGAAGTGGCTACAATATCAGTACTTATAGAATCGCATTAAATTGTTCGGATTTCGGGAAAGAATCGGGGAAACTTCACGAAATTAAACAGGAGAATCTGAGTCCAGGATAAAAGATATACCTTAAATCCCAAAGGAAATATCGTCTTTTCGAATCTATTAGTTTAGAAGACTTGAGCTGACATTGACAATGAAGATATTCAATTCAAAAATCCGAATAGATTATCCAGTAAAAGTTATTTTCTAAGGATGTAATGAATGAGTATAGAAGACTATTTGTTGAACTTCAGAGTGAGAAAAGTTTTGATCGTTCTTAAGATTGTATTAATAGGCGACGGTGGCGTTGGCAAGACTGCGATTCGTGAACAATACCTTGGCAAGGGATTTCAATCGCAGTATGTTTTGACAATTGGTGCAGATTTTGCCCTGAGTGAGAACATTGTAAATGGCACCGCAGTAAAGTATCAAATCTGGGATTTGGCTGGACAAGAACGATTTGATGTTGTAAGAGAAGTTTATTATAGAGGAGCACTGGGTGCTCTTCTAGTTTACGATGTTACTAGGCCTGAATCATTTTACAATATTCCCAAATGGGTTAATGAGCTTTGGACTAATAATGGCAGGGATAAAGTGCCCATTATCCTAGTAGGTAACAAGATGGATTTACGAGAGACTTTCAATGAAACAATCAGTCCAAAACATGGAAGAAGCATGGCTCAAAAACTCTCTAAGCTGACCTCACGTGAGGGGTTCACTTGTCACTATATTGAAACGTCCGCTAAAACTGGAAACAGAATCCCTGAGGCATTCTCACTGCTTGGCACAAATATTTTGAAATTTGCCGAAAATAGGAAAATTATTAGGCAAACAGCAGCCCGTTCCACACAATCCTTGGTTAAGCAACCAGTAATAAAGCAATGATTGTGTAAATTCCTTTTATATTAGTCAAAAACGATTGGTGTAGAGTGGTAAGAATTCAGTAGTCTTGCTTTATTAATTCTTACAGATCCTCACCCTTTTTAGAGTCATCTATTTAACAGTAATCCTCTTTAAGGTAATTTGTGTAGAATAAATTGGTTTTCTTAAAGATCTAGAAGTCTCCTAACAAGAGTGAAGAGACTTAAGACGTTCCTTTTTTCGTAGGGATTAACTATATCAATATTATCTCATGAAGTTACATTAATTTCATGATTTAATTGATTTATCCTTAACTGGGTGCAGATGAACTTACACACTGAGGAAAAAATAGATGCAGGTAGAGTATAAACAAAATATATCTGAACTCGCCAATTATTTAGATTCAGGTCAACTCAATAGAAAAAGACACTGGAAAAAGTATCAGAGTTCTTTAGGAGTCGCAAGAAGGACTGTTCAGGATGATAAAGATCTAGAAATTTTAAATAAGATAGATTCCCATTTTTATGATAAGTGGCATGTTCTGAAAATTAGATCTTCAATTGGCATTCCTTTACTTATTTTAGCTATTTTAATTGTCCAAATATTCTATATTGTAACAATTTCACAGAACTTATTATTCTTATTTGGATTAGTATTCTTTTTTGTATTTAGTTTAGCCAATTTTACTCTCTCTCATGTCATATATCACTGGCTGTTTGGTACAGCGCTAGGTATTAGATTTAAATCAGTTTTTATCTTTAAATCTTCATTTAGAAAGGCAAGATACCCTTTTAGTTTGATTGGTAACTTAATGCCAGCTTTTGGAATTAAGTATGATACTTATTCATTTCTGAAAGCTTCAAAATGGAAAAGAACAGTAATGTTTATTTCATCCCCTTTATTAACTTGGATATGGTTTTTCATCAATTATTTGTACCTTCTAACTTATTTCCCCTCTGAAATGTCTTTCTTGATTTTGATAGGAGTCTTTTTAGTATTATTATTTGTGGTCAACCAAGTTCTCAGCTTTTATGGAAAAGGGGATTTCTGGAAAGCAAGCCTAGATTACAGGAAATACTAATTAAATCAAATATCTACGAAAAAATATAGGTGTTAATATGGAGTTTAATAAGAGAAACATTCTTATAATTGGAAATCTTGTAACATTATTTTTAGCGTTAATTATGAATTTTTTATCAAATGCACTCCCATTAAATGGAAAAACAGCAGGTGAACTATCGGATTCTTATCCAAATCTTTTCGTTCCTGCAGGTTATGTTTTCGCGATTTGGGGAATAATATACGTTTTCTTAATCATTTTTGGAATTTATCAAGCACTTCCCCAAAATAAAGACAAACAATTTCAGGAGAACATTTCTTTCTATTTTATTTTATCGAATATAGCAAATGCAACCTGGTTATTTTTCTGGCACTTTGAGTATATATTGCTATCAGTACTGACGATGCTTGTATTATTACTCTCCTTAATAATGATCTATCTCAGATTGGGTATAGGTGTGAATCAAGTAGAAAGAAACGAAAAATTAGCTGTTCACACTCTTTTCAGTATATATTTAGGTTGGATTACAGTAGCTACAGTAGCTAATGTAACAGCTTTACTAGTATCATTATCTTGGGATGGATTGGGTATTAATGAAGAAATTTGGACCTGGATTGTTTTAGTAATTGCTACTGCAATTGTATTAACAGTAATTGTTACTCGAAGAGATATTGTTTATGGCTTAGTCCCTGTATGGGCATTTATTGGAATACTAGTAAAACAATTGGACAATTCACCTAGTGTTGCAATTGGAGCTGGATTATTTGCTGGAATAATATTCATAGTATTAGTTATCACTAGTATTCAATCCTACAGAAAAGTCTCTGCTTAAGAATGGAAGGAAACTCTTGAATCAGAAACCAAGCCTAGTTCTTGGATCAACTGGTTATATTGGTTCAAGAGTAGTCTCTATCCTCCTTAAATAAGGATATCAAGTTCATTTAGGATATAGGCTAATAAATAAACTTGAGAGTAACTCGGATCAATCATCCAAGAGTTACGCCTCTAATCATATTCGCATTGATTAAAGTTTAATTCATCAATGTTATTACTGAGAAATAAATTTGGAGTGTTTAACTTAACATTTCAATAAAATTTAATAGATCTTCTTTATCTATAGCAACAACATCTGCTTCAGGGAATAAATTGCGTTCATTTTCTGAAATTCCCTGCCCACCAAT
>JBHLKC010000040.1:0-20635 GCA_048887065.1 Candidatus Hodarchaeota archaeon | reverse complement strand
CGTTCTTTACTTATGTTGAAAGAGGTAAAGAAATTGGAGTAGAACGTGCTCTCGGAATGACTCAATTCCAAACTGTAATATCCTTTTTAGTTGAGGCAACAATGATATTAGCATTTGGTATTGTTATTGGCACCTTAACAGGTATGTATTTTGTAACAATGTTTCTACAAATAACTCAGTTTGGAGAATCAATCCCACCTGTCGTTGTAACCTACCCTATTGCATTATTAATTCAGATGTTATTGGGTATGATTGTCCTAGCAGGAATAGGTACAGCAGCACCAGCTTACTTAGCCACACGCAAAGATATTAGTCGTATCTTAAAGGTGGAATGAAAAATGGCTTTTCTTGAATGTAACGATCTAATCAAACTGTATACGGATCAACAGAGCAAGATTCAAGTCCCTGCGCTAAGAGGAATTGAACTAACTGCGAAAGAAGGTGCCTTAATAGCAATTATTGGCCCTAGTGGATCAGGCAAGAGTACCTTGGTGAATCTAATTGGTGGGGTCGATCGACCTTCATCCGGAGAAATTATTCTAGGGGGAGAGATCATTACGAAAATGACAGAAAAACAACTAACACACCATCGGCGTCATCAAGTAGGATTTCTCTATCAGTTGCCTGAACGAAATTTAATTTGGAATTTAACTGCGCTGAAAAATGTAATGGTACCGATGAAATTAACTAGCAAGTGGAGCCGAGGACAACAAAAGGAACGTGCAAAGCATTTACTGAAAGAGGTTGGATTAGAACGACGAGCTAGTCATAAACCACATCAACTATCAGGAGGAGAAGCACAGCGTGCAAGCATTGCTGTGTCATTAGCTAATGATCCAGCCATTGTACTAGCAGATGAGCCTACAGGGGAGTTAGATAGCATTACAACTTTTATGATCATTGACTATTTCAAACAGCTCAACAAAGATCTGGGGAAAACCTTTCTTGTAGTTACTCATGACCATAGATTTGCTAATATGACAACAAAGGCAATGCGAATCTTAGATGGACGTATTGTAGGATTACACAGAGCAGTAGATCCGTTGAAATCCCTTACTCTCCGTGAAGAAGTCATTTATGTCGATGATCAGGGAAATCTAAGATTGCCTGAAGAAATACGTGTGAAAGCGGGTATTAAGAATCATGTAAAGATTGAATTGCGAGATGGGCTTGCGACTATTATTCCTGTCCGAGGTGATGTTGAAATTGAGTAAGATCCAGCAACCTATTATCGAAATAGAGAATGTGAATCGACGATATACAATTGGAAGCCATACAATTGATGCTCTAAATAGTATTAATCTTACTGTCTATAAGGAGGAGTTCATCATGGTAATGGGGCCTTCAGGGAGTGGAAAATCAACTCTTATTAATGTGATGGCTGGACTTGAGCATCCCTCTGCTGGTATTGTCAGGATTGAAAAGGAAGATTTAACCTCGCTTAGTGATAAGGAGCTGTGTCTTCTTAGACGTCATAAGTTAGGATTTGTTTTTCAATTTTTTAATCTCCATCCAATCCTAAATGCCATCGAGAATGTAGAACTTCCTATGTTAATTGCAGGAATTAAAAGAAAACAACGAGAACCGCGTGCTATCGAACTGTTAAAACTTGTTAACTTAGACAAACGTAAACATCATCTGCCTCATGAACTATCAGGCGGAGAAAAACAACGTATAGGTATTGCACGCTCTTTAGCTAATAATCCAGAAGTAATTCTAGCAGATGAACCGACAGGGGATCTTGACTCAGTTATAGGGGGTGAAATAATGCAATTACTCTTTTCTCTCAATCAAGATCATGGTAAAACAATCATTTGTGTTACTCATGACGAGGAAATGTTGAAACCAGGAATGCGGTTAATAAAAATGGAGGATGGCTTCATAATCGAAGATACTTATCTATGAATCTTCCCTACTTGCACCTCAAAGTTTGAATTCAAAGAAATGCAGCAATTTTTAGATATACTGATTTCGTTTCATTATTAATATCAATAATCCATTTGATAATTGTTATAAGGTGCATCCTTGAATCTTAAATAATTGAGCTAATTAAACCTGAGGATTTCTCATTGAGCTTTACTAGAAACGTTTCTGCAATTATTCTTATACTAATAATGATAACAGGATGGTTTATGTTCTCCAAAATGCCATTCCTTACCAAACGTAGTCATTTAACTCAAAATATCAAATTTAGTGATGAATCTCATTTTGAAGTTGATTCTATTAGTCCCAAATCGGAATTTATTCTTAAAGAAAGATTTGAAAGTAGTGAACATATGATTAATCAACTTCCTCCTTCTCCTTCACATCGTATTACACAAAACCCTGGAGATTGGCGACTTTTCTCGGTCTTAAACGTGGCTACAGAAGAGTACGAGGAGATTAATGCCACTTTAAAAATCAGTGGTTCCCATTCTCTAATTTACTCAACTTATACATCTGGGTCTTATGATTCCATTTACCAAGGTATAAATAACTCATTTGAATCCACTATATATCCTAAACTTACAGAATTCTTTGGTTCACCTACAGATATTGATAGTAATGGTAAAATAATCATCCTACTCTTCAATATTATAGATGATTTTGGTGGAGGGCAATTTGTTGCTGGATTTTTCGATCCCCTTCACCAGTATCCAAATACTATATATCCAGATAGTGAACAGGCAGAAATCCTCCACATTGATGGTGGACCTGAGGGAGCTCAAGAGGAAGGATATAAAGATCTTAAGAATGGAAATTTTGCCGTCATTGCACATGAATTTCAACATCTGATTCACTATAAAACTGACAAAGATGAAACTATCTGGTTGGAAGAGGGAGCTTCAATGTTCTCTGAATACTTAATCGGAAGAGATCCGTTTAGCACAGGTTCTTATAAAAGCAGTTTTACCTCAAGACCATATGTTTCGTTAACCTATTGGGATTATTTTGATAGTCAATCATTGGTATTAGCAAATTATGGGGCAGCTTATGCCTTTTTCCTCTATCTTGCTGAAAAATACGGAGGATCAAGCATAATCCAAGATATAGTTAACCGTTCTACTAATGGGATCAGTAGTGTTGAAGAAGCTCTCGTAAATCAGGACTATTTAGGAGATTTCAAGGAAGTTTTTCGTAACTGGACCATTGCAAATTTTCTTGACAATACATCAATTGGAAGCGGAGCTTATGGATATTATAATACAAACATTTCTATATCTATTGAACATACATATATTTCCTCACCACTTAATCGTACTGAAAATTCTGTACCTTATTGGGGTACGGATTACTTGGAATTCGATTATCCAAGTGAAATACCATTTTATCTTGAATTTGGAGGGACTAGCTCATCAGGTTTTTTGGTGACTGCCATATTAACCAATACTACAACACCTCCTCTGGATATCGAAGTAGTCTCAATTCCAGTCTCTACTTCTGGATTTGGGAATTTTTCAACGGAAGATCTGGGGATTTCAGCAGATAATATTGTCATAGTAGTTAGTTCTTATACAAAATTTGGAACAGATGATCACGATGATAGAAATCCTGCACCTAGTCAATCTTATTGGTACATGGTTAATCCTAAAGGGCTTATCGTTTCACCAGGGAATCTTTCTTTAATAACCAACGATGAACTTCTACTAGATCTTTGGAATATCGTAGTTACTGACAGTGATGGTCTTGTTTGGGATGAAGCTGATGGAGCGATCTATGATATCTTAACTGATTCTGGAGAATCAAGTGGAATCACTGGAAACCTAGTGTATAATACTGCAAATAACTACTGGGAAGCAACATCAATAGATATTTCTTCATTATCTGAAGGGGATTATTATGTCAAATTTTACTTCTTTAACTCATCTTCAAGTGGTTTCGCCTACACAGACACATTTTCTATCTCTGAAGAGATGAATTCCTCTACTACTGAACCCACCAAAGGTGGTTTACCAATTTCTGGATTTTTGGTTATTCTTTCAATCCTGACTTTGACAATCCTTTTGTCTAAAGTTAAAAAGGAAGAATAAGATTCTTTTCTTTCTTTTTTCAATCCCCCTTTTGAACGCCCTTTATAGGTTTTTAACTCACCTTTAAACATTTATTTTTTCAATACAAGAATACTTTGATGTACTATACTAGGTATGTAAGAAAAAGGATACCCAAACACATGTAGAGCTTTATCTGGGGCATACCAAATTATCTCTTGCTCAAACTTATATCCAATATCTAGAAGTAATTCAGCAAGCATTGATGATAACATAAGATATTTTCCAACTTTCACAGTTTTCCCGTTGTCAATTTCCGTAATAGTTCGGTACATATTACCAATAAATACAACTAAATACCTCTCATTGACGAGCTTAGGATGACACTGACTAAACACATCTTTCAATAAAATCAACCATTCATCAATGGTGAGAAGAGGGGTCTGATTAAATTTTTTGAGAGGAGTCGGTAATTTATCTTTTGACTGTTCACCCGCTTTGGAATAGCGTCCACGTGTCTTCTTAAGTTTATCCATTGCCCAGTAAGGAACATCTGTCAAAATTAAATCAATAGACTCGTCTGAAAAAGTAGATCCAATCAATTGCCGAGAATCACCAATCATAAATTCTTGTGCTGGTAACTTGGCATCATGAGTAACTTCGAGATAGATATTTTTCCATTGTTCATTAATGTCTATTCCGACAGCGCGTCTTTTGGTTAAACTAGCTCCTAGTAATGTACCACCTACTCCAGCAAAAGGATCCAATATCAGCTCTCCGTGCTTCTTAGAATATCTTTCAATTAATATCTGAGCCAATTCTGGTGGTTTCATACCCCCATGCTGACTTCGTAATTTGTGACTGTAAGATGGAGGGTACGACTTATGGATGATGATTGTACCTCCTATCGGTAATTGAAGGTCAAAAGATCGGAATTGGTTATCAATTCTTTTCAGGTTTTGTTTTTCTCTTCGAAATATTAAGAAACGACGTTTAAGGGGACGAAAACCAATGCCATCTTCTTTCTTACTTGGAATAAACCAGAGTCTTTCTGATTTTAATGCGAGACCAATTTTTTGAATATTATGAGCAATTATAGAAGATAACGCAAAATTAATACTCCAAGGCTCCTCTTGGCCCTTATTTCTCCTTAATAATTCAGGGGGAACGCCAATGACAAGATATTTTGATATCTTAAGCTTTTTTGAAGCTATAAAAAGGATTTCACATACAGATGAAAACCAACTCCTTAAGGTCTCTTCTAAGGATTGATTAAATTCTTTAGGGGGAATAGTAACAGATTCTTTCTCGTTTAGGTTAGATATATCCCAAATGGGAATATCCGTACAAATTAAATCGACAGAATCCTCTTTAATCTCTGAAAGGAGTGATAACGGATCTCCTTCGAGCATTCCATCGGCTGGGATGTTCAATTTCTGAGCCAATTCGTAAAAATTGTTGATTAAAGGCCGATTATTTTCGATTCCAATACATTTCCTTCGAGGGGGGTTAATGTAATCATTAGCGAAGTAACTTCCTATTAAAGTGCTTCCTATTCCAGCAAAAGGATCCAAGACAGTTTCATGAGGCTTGGAAAATGTCTCTATTATCTCCTTACTTAATTCACTTGGAACTAAACTAAAGTTTCTGCTTTTTATATTACTAGGCCATAACAAAGGATATTTTTTAGGGATCACCGTCTTAGTTGAAAATAGCCATTCTTTTCCAGTAAGATCATTTAATGGATTCCTCTTATCATAAATCCCCCGTTCTTGTCTATCTTCTTGATAAGGTTTCAAGGAAAGAGAAGACATGTGTGGATTCAACCATTTAGTAGGTTAATGAACAGCACAGGGATAAACTCATCAAGCTAAAGCTATAATAACAGTGATAATTAAAGGGAGGGTTAATATTATAAGAAATCCGATGTATCCAATCATACGTACACGAACTACTCTTCTTTGGCATGGTTTACAATAGATCGTTTTGATGACCTCACGTTTTTGAGCAAGAAACTGATGGAAGAAAGTCTCATGCCAATCTTCGATATAACATTCCGAACAAAAATATTGGTTACATCTCTTACATTCTTTAGTTCCATAATTATTAGGATGATTTACACAAGGAGGTCCTTTTCTAGAAATTTTCCGTTTTTCTTTCACCATATATAATTCACACTTTTCTTGCACGTCTTTGGCGTTTCAATTGGCTTTTATATAATTCTTTAACTGTTGAGATTGTGTCCACATCTTCTATGTTTTTATCATTCCGAATCCTCTTGATTCTAGCGAATCGTAAAGCCATACCAGACGGATATTTAGCTGATTCTTGAATATTATCAAACTCAACTTCAACCACAATTTGAGGTTGAACTTGAACACCATACGATTCATCTGTTATCGCTAAGGCCTGTAGATCTTCTGTTAATTGGATGAATTCTTTATCAGTTAATCCTTTAAAGGTCTTTCCTACTATTTGGAATTTATTTTCGTCTCGAGCAGCGAGGTGATAATTTGATAACCATCCAGTGCGCCTTCCATGTCCCCACTCTGCTCCTATAATGACAAGGTCAAGTGTAGGAAGCGCTCCTTTGAGTTTTAACCATGACTTCCCACGTTTTCCAGCTAAATATAACGATCTTGGATCTTTTAACATCAATCCTTCAAATCCATTTTCCATAGCTTCTTGATAAAGTGTCTGAATCTCCTCTGGCTGGGCTAATTCTATGAATGAAAGTCTTCTAAAATGATCAGAGGTTTCAATAGAATCCAAAATTTTCTTTCTTTCTTTTAATCCTGTCCGTAGAAGAGATTTTCCTTTATAAAGAAGAATATCAAAAGCAAAAAAGTAAGCTGGTACTTCTATTGAGGATTTAACTACGTCAGATTTTCTTTTAATTCGAGTTAAGAGATCCTGAAAGAAAACTGGTTTGTTATCTACAATTGCTACCATTTCACCATCAATAATACTGGGTGAGATCTCTTTACGCATCGATGGGGAAATAGATTCTGTAATTTCTGGGAATGCTTTCGTTACATTTTCTAAATTTCTGGAATATATCCTACATTGATTCTTAGCAACATGTAATTGTGCTCTGAAACCATCAATCTTCTGCTCACAAATAATAGGGGAGAATGCAGCAAGTGCATCATCCACACTTTCTACTTTCGTCGCTAACATTGATCGAAGTGGATAAAACAGACGGGGACTAATTTCGTTCAAGCTTAATGTCGGGTCTTTTGCTGTTAGGATAAGCTCTCCTAAATCACCTAGGATCATGTATCCATAACGGATTTGTTCTAAACTTCGTTCAAAAGCTAGTCCTATAGCTTCTAGCAGAAGACCCTCTTGAAAACCAGTCCGAGTATCGGAAGTAATAATCCTAGCGATATATTTCGCCTCTAAAGGAGAAACTTTCTTTAATAATGTTAATAACTGATTTTTTTTGTTATGAACAGATCCTTTTCCTTTAATAGAAGCTAACTCAGTTAATAAATTACGGATTTCGTAAATAGAGAGATTTTTCTCTTCTTTTTGTTCCTCAAAAAAAACTGTTAATGATTGCGGCTGAGGTTTAAACTTTAATAAGGCCCATTCTACCAAACTTCCGAAATCAGCTTTCTTCCTGTAAAAAGTCCTCAATTCTTCATCGGATCGGCTTGTTAGCTGTCTAATTACAGACCAAAAGGAGCTTCCCCCCATTTGAATCCTTTTCTCCGATTTTTTGGAGAAAATTTCCCCTATTGCAAAATAACAAGCAGGTTCAAGTTCTTCGACTGGTAATTCACGTAAAAAAGAAGCGAAAATCTGGATTTTTTCGGATTTTTTGCTTGTCGAGTCTATTTGTTCCATCACACGACAAAAATCTAAGAATTTCATAACTAAGGCATCAATAAAACAGATTTTTTAGAGTTTTAATTGAATTTTTCCATGAAGTTTCCCAATCATTCTTTTTTAAGCTTCAATATTCGTTTGAAGAGAACTGAAATTGCTTAAGAAATTCACCTGATATTATTTCATCTTTAGCTAATCTTCCAATTTCTATTTGAATCTTAGGATATAAACGAGCGGGTATGCTATCTTGCCAAGGTGTTCCAGGTAAAGGCATAAAATAGTGAAGCCTCACGCGCGCTTTACTTCCAAGTTCATGAATGAGATTTAATGTTTCCCATTGTTCTGTTTCCGTTTCAGAAGGAGAACCGAGTATAAAATCGAAAACAGGTATTAATCCATGAGATGTTAGTAGATCAAAAGCATCAAGTCCATCTGAAACTGAATGGCCTCTACGCATCTCCAATAACATTCTATCTGATCCACTTTGAAATCCAACCGAAATTTGTTTATTATAAACATGGTCGAATACCCCTATTGTCTCATCAGTAATGTATTCTGGACGTATTTCTGAGGGAAAAGTACCGAAGAAGAGACGGATATCATATTGGGCAAGGCTCTTTACCAGATTTTTTAATGCTGAAACATTTGGTTGTCCACGCTTTTTCTCCATATAACCAAGGGAATTAGGAGCAATGAAACGAATATCTATATGTTCTTTGAGGGGTTTGAAATGTTTAATATAGTGCTTTACAATCTTGATGATAGTGTCAATGGATCGAAACCTTGGATTCCCATACATATAAGGAACTTGGCAAAATCTACAACGAAATGCGCAGCCTCTCATCAGTTCAATTGGGGGATGCAATGGAAATAATTTATCATCAGAGTACGGACAATAATCATTAAGGTTAATACGATTTCTTGAAGGAGTCTTAATGAACTCTCCGAGGGAGTTTTGATATGCAATCCCAAGAATATTATGTATGCCCTCTTTCTGAAAATTGGTTGCAATTAATGTCTGAATTAATTTAGGAAAAGTTACTTCTCCCTCACCAACAATTACAAAATCAGCTCCCATCTTGAGAATTTTTTCAGGATTTCCAGATGCTTCGGGACCTCCAATAGCGGTAAACAACATTGACGACCATGTTTTATCGTTCAATTTTTTGAATCGCTTTCTCAATAAGTCAAGAGTCATATTTCGGGATGACTCCCCATAAATTACATAATAATCTTTCATGATCCAATTTTGAATGGATTCGACTAGATTTCCTTTTAAAATCTCATAGGGGATATTATGTCGCTTAAGGCTAGCTGCAAGTGGACCTAACGCGTACCATGTGGTTTTATCCCAATAAAGAATAACTATATATTTATTAGGGGAATTTGACATTGTTAAACGGTCCCTTTTCAAAAACAGCATTTTTCCTAGCTTGATATATCCTGATAATTAAGAAATCACGAAAGTATTAGGTTTAGTGGAGAGAAAAAGGGAAATGTGAGTCCCTTGGCCGTGATTTGAACACGGGACAACGCGGTGGCTGCGAACAACCCGTACATTGCTAACAACCTTTTCACATGTGAAATCCAAGGCGTGTCATTGCGACTACAGCCGCGGGCTCTTCCAGGCTGAGCTACCAAGGGAGGAAAACCATTTTTGTTTCTAGAGGAGCTAGGGGATAAAAATATATAAATTATTTTTGAATGACTCCTCTTTTTCTTCTATTTTAATGTTATTTATGAAATTATTTTTCTTGAGGGCCGAATTCTAACATCGTTTCGATCTTATCAAGTCGCTTATGCACCTTTTGTAACGAAGAGATAATAATTGCTAATTTTCTGTCTAGCTCTGTTGAATCCGAACCTAATTCAAATTCCTGTGGGACAAGAGTTTTTCCTTCACCGAGTCCTGCTTCTTTATATAAATCTTGAGCCACTTTGTCCAATGTACTTTCCGCAACTTGGTGATCTATATCAGCTTCAGTACACCCTTGCTTCAATGCACTCAAAATGCTTGACTCGGTTAAATTTCCTTGTATATCATTACTAGTAATACTATTTCCCCGAAAAATCAGTTCAATAATATTTGATGTCCCCTTTTTCGACAGGCGTGCTCGAAACGCCATCCCAGGTATTGGAACTTCAGGCATTGTTCATTTTCCTCACTTAATTCTTTCTTGGATCTCATGATGATTGATTAAATGAAAGGTCAAAGTGATATCTTTTAAACATCTAGTAATTTGATTAGTTCTGGAAAATATTTCTTTCATCTCTAATAAGGTCATATTCTCTGGAATCTCTAATAATTGTGTAGGAATGATTAATAACAGCGAATTACGACAAAAATAGCTATTGTTTGAATAAATCTCGCAGACCACGCCTTACAGAATCGAGAAAAGAAAGCCCAGAAACCATCAATCGTTGTACCTCTAAAAGATAGCGGCGACGTGCTAAAGTTTCTTGGAATACAACATAGGATACTATAAAATCAGCCCCAGCCGCTACTCCAACGAAAATCCGTACAATAGTAAGAGAATCTTCTTTATCTACCAAAAACAGTATGATAGAAATACCTATCAGAAGTATTCCAGCAGAAAATGCGATGATTGTAGTAATCAACCAGATATGATACTGGCGTTGAAGCTGAGCTATTTCACCTCGGCCTGAATCGAGAATTTTACGAACACTGGGTGGGATTGCTGACATTTGACTTTAATCCTGACGTTAAAATCATAATTCTCTTCAAGACTAATAAAGACCTGTTTACTCCTAGATTTCAAATAAGCTGACAATAATATCTTTTAGAATTATCTCAAATGTAAAGCAGAAGTAATGAGCTTAAAACGATACTGAGTAGAAACCAATCCATTAAGTGCATTTTTAGTGGGTTTAAGATAGATTTTGGTGTTTTACTATTCCAATTTCGTGCAAAAAGAGCCTCTGCAAAAAGATTAGCCTTATCTTGAGTCATCACTAACAAGGGAATGCTTATACTTGATAGATAGCGTAATCTTAATAGAATTCCACGATCTAAAGGAATTCCACGTGAAATCTGGATTTGATATATGCGTTGACTTTCTTCTTGGAACATTGGTAAAAACCGATATGCTAGACTTATCTGCCAAGCTATTCTATAAGGAAAATGAAATGCCCATAAGGCTTTAGCAAGGTCATCTGGTTCCACTTGCTTCAAGAACCAGTTAAATAGCCAGGATAACCCCCAAAAGCGGAGAACCATTAATCCAATATGAAATAGCTCTTTTGATACAAAAAACCAGTTCAAAATAATTATTAAGATAGTAGGAACAACCAAAAAGACCATAATTTTCGCAAGCTGTCGGGCTGAAGTTAAATTCAAGTAACAGAATCCTAATAGCAAAATTATGCTTAATTGGATGATAAAATTAGAGGATAATAGAATCAAAAAGAAAAAAACAACCAAAGTTATAAGAGAGACTCTAGGATCGAGGTCCATGTCAAATCTTCTCCAAGACATTTGAAATTGCCTGAGTCTTCTCTTCAAGGTCTTCACAAATGATATAATTCTTTAGAAGTTCATTACCGCTTTTTTTTGGCTCTAATCTTTGAATGAATTGAAAAATTTCAGGAAGATCTAAGAAATTCCATTTTTTTGATTTTACTGATTTAATCAGTTCGAAAGGTGTTCCTGAGAATTCAATAGTGCCATTATTTAATACAATCAACCTATCACAAAGCGCTAATTGGAATGAAAGGTCGTGCGAAACAATAACAATTCCTTTACCTTGATTTCGCATTTCTTGTAAGAGGGTTACCAATAATTCGAAGGATTTATGATCCAAATTAGCTGTGGGTTCATCTAAAAGAAAAAAAAGTGCAGAGCTTGCCAATGTCGTAGCTATTGCTAGACGACGTTGTTCTCCACCTGATAAAATATAGGGGTGATAATCACGAAGGTCGATCAACTCTAATCTTTTCAAAATTCTCTCCAAATGTTGCAACTGACTAATAGTGTCATTTTTATACTGACTTATTGTAACTTTGAGCTCCTTTTCAACTGTTGAAGTAAAGAACTGTTGTCGTGTGAATTGAAAGGTTACCAGAATTCTTTGGGAAAGTTGGCTTGTTATAAAATCCCCGATATCCTTGTTATCTAAGAATATTTTACCAGATTGGGGGCGAAGTAACCCGTTAGCTAGTTTTAATAGGGTAGTTTTTCCACCACCGTTTGGGCCGAGGATTCCAACAATTTCTTTTGTACGAAAATTAAGATTGATATTTTTTAGAATGAAATCACCCTTATCATAACCGAATGATATATCTGTGTAAGTCAGATTAGTCATAATTTTCTCTCCCAATTAACTGATATAATCCTTCAACGTCATCAAAAATAGGATCTATACCTTTATTTTTACATAAATTTATCCCTAGATGAAATAACTCAGGGATCCGAAGCTTCCCTTTTATTGTAGAATAATGTGAGGCAATAAAATAGGCTTTTGGAGCTTGGAGTAACACTTGGCCTTTATCTAAAACGATCACTTCATCAACAAGAGGGAGAGCTTCTTTTAAATAGTGGGAAACAATTATGATGATCTGATTGGGGTTTTGGATTTCCTTTATTGTTTTAAAAACTTTTTTTCGAGATGCATTATCAAGAAATGCTGTAAATTCATCGAGCAAAAGAATTTTTGGCTGGAGTACCAAAATAGATGCTAGAGCTATTAATGCTAGTTCGCCTCCTGACAGTTCATCTGGATTGCGATGTAATAAATGTTTAATGTTCAGTCTATGAGCAATTCTTTCAATGATGGACATCATTTCCAAAGGAGGAATAGCTAAATTTTCCAATCCGAACGCTATATCCCTTTCCACACTTGAACCTATTACTTGTAAAGGTGGATCTTGAAACAAATAACCAATCTCATTACGATACTCCCAAAATTCCTCCAAAGTGAAAAATTTCCCATTTACTAGGATTTCACCAAAAATTGACGCAGAGTAAAATAAGGGAATAAGACCTTTAATAAATCGTAACAAAGTACTCTTTCCACTAGCAGTAGTACCAGTCAGTAAGTAGGTTTTACCTTGAGAAAACTTTAAATTACATCCTTTGATTACAGGAGATGAATTAGAAAAGCTGATTGTTAAATTCCGTAATTCGAGTGAGTTTAATTCTCGGAGTTTGTTCACAGATTCCATAACTCATGTCTCAAAATGCTATAATGACAGATCATTAGATTAATTGTGGTCAAAGATAAATTTAATGTCATAATCTTGGTTTAATATGAAAGAAGAAGCTCCTACTGAGGCGAGGCTCCAATTTTTTACTTTAGGAATACGATAATAAATAAGCCAAAACCAACTCCCAGATTCACTCGCATTGAAAATTCGTTGAATAAACCAACCTCCAGCATATTTCTTACCATCCCAATTTTCTCGGCCTATAGTATTATTTAGGTGTTCTATTAAGGATAGATTGTAAGGAACTTCAGAACGATAGGAATAGTTAAAAGAGTAATCTGGATGCTTTGATTCAATTATCATTAAGATAGAAACAGTATCAGTGGAGGATTCGCTAGATTGTATACTATTAAAGACAACAAAGATTCCAAGGCCCATCCCTACAATATAACTCCCAATAATACAGATAATGAATCCCTGAAGAAACCAGTATTTTCCAAACATCCTAGAAAAGATCAATAACCTGGCCTCGCATTATTTAGTGCTGTAATAATAGAAGGAATAGTAGCAAATAAAATAGAATTAGTAATCTGATGAAAAACAATGAATGGAATTCCAACAACGAAGCTTATAAAAAATGCTTCCCAAGTAGGGACAAACACTAAAATTCCCAAAGAGGTAATGATATCAAAGACGATAGTTAATGCGAAACCAAGCTGGACGAGTAATAATCTTTCGTATAGGGTGAAATTATTCTCATCATCCCATTGATGAAATTTTTGAGGTTGATACAGAATATTCTGATGAATTGATTCCGTTTGAGTTTCGAGAATAAGGGGAGAAGAACTCTGATTATCATTAGATCGTGAATCAGATTGTATTTTTAAGGTATGAAAATAAACTCCTGTCAGCATAATCAGAAAATAAGGCGGAAATTTTAATAAGAAAGGAATAATACCACCTGTACCATAAACTTGGGAAGCAAACATCTCATATATAGTGACAGTGGTCAAAACCGTCATAAATCCAGTAGCTCTTCCGTAACGATAACCCACTAGAAAAAGGAAGAGTGAGATAGTTTCAAGATTAGGAATAAAAAGGAGAACAGTTGAACTAGCGACCGCTGCAGCAGAGAAAATCACACTTGTTGCAAAGATTTGAATTCCATGTACTTCAGCTTGGAGGTCATGACGAATTTTATCTATTGGCTGACTTTCACGACTCATTTCACACACTCAATAACTTATCTTGTTTTCCACCGCTTAGAAAACCTATGTGCTAATCCTATTCCAAAAACTGCAAAAGATACAGATATTAGTGGCCAAGTTATAATATTGGACTCTGAAATTAAATCTGAATAAACTAATTTTAGCTTGAGAATATAGAGAGTCTCGAAATATAACTCGGTGTAACCTTCCAACAAGATACCAGAGCTTTTATCATATATTAAGGTAGTATTTTGATTTGCACCTCCAGGATCTTGTGAATAAGTAAAATTAATCGCCTTTAGAGAGCTACTATTATAATGATACATTAGCTCGTTGGTATCAAGAGACCCAGCTGTCCATTGTCCATGAGCAGCTTCTTGGGCAACTTCTTTTTGATGGTTCCAATCACTAGATGATGTAATAAGTCCAGGAAACCAACCCCAAATTGATAGTGCTAAGACTTCGGCAGTTTTATTATTAGTTGTTTGAGTTGTAAGATTTCCAATTTCAATAGTTCCAGCACTTGGGTGAGTAAAGTTAGCTGGATCATAGTGACTCAAAGTATAATTGATATAAGAACTAGCAGTCGTTACAAAATATTTTGAAGGCCATTCCCAAGCTGCTACAAAATCATCATTCCATTCTTGGATTTTCCAACGTGAAATTTGTGTATCATCTTGAGAGGTACCTTGAACTAGAATAAAATTGTTTGAAACTCCGATTAATATTATAAAAAAGATAATAATGAACCCAAACTTCATTATATCACCGATTTTTTAGATTATAACACTGATTATCCTGAAATATAATATACTTTATAGGCTATACTGACCTATTATCCTAAACTAAAAAAACACAAAATTATATTTATAAAATGATTTATCTTGATGAAAGCCATTTAAAATAAAAACAACATGTATTTTACGAATAATAAAAATCAAAAACTATTGTATTTCTTGTAGAATAGCTTTAATTTCCTCTGGAACTAGTAACAATGCTGCTGAAATAGCTCCAAATAAGGCATTAATGACGGTATTTGCTGTGCCAACAATAATGAAGATTTTTGACCATGAAGTTCCAGTAAGAATTCTGTTTAATTTCCTTATCACCTTTTTATCTGAAAGTGGATTTTTAGGTAATGGAGGGTAAATTACATCTAAGAGAAAATATTGATTGTTTGGTTCACGAAGGAATATTGTGCATCCCGTTGCTCCACTTATTAGAGCTTCATCACGTAAAACAACAGTATTAAGGCTTTCAATTCCTGTTCCTTCAACACACACAGCAGCGTCTTTTTTCCCGATGGTATAACTAGGTCCTAGATAGATTCTCTTTAAAGGAATTAGTATAAACTTCTGACACTTTATCCACACTTGTTTTCCGTATAATGACAGATGGTGACCCTCTCTTTTGCTAGATTTCTCAATTAATTCTGCCTTGACTAATTTGGTAAGTATGGTACGAGTCTTAGCATTAGAAATATTAAGCTGTTGTGCTAGTTTGTACCTCCCCATATGTTTATGTTGATGCAAGAGATGTAGTATGTAAAGATATTCAGCCTGTGATTGACTTATTCTTATTTTAGATGTATCTAATGTCATAGTTCGGTCAAATCCAGTTGATACATAGATTTCATCTGCATAAGTTGGAGTTTAACCAAAGAATACAGAGATTTCATTTATATTTTAAGATCTTTCGTTAAGTTGAGATCAATCAGAGCCAGCAACTCTTTTATGCTTGGTACAATCAAAAATCGTACAAATCCTTCAAAAATTACCACGTTTGAAGAATATAAGCAGAAAGTTAATCAATTTAGCCATAATTGAATTTTATTTGATCAAAAATGGCTGAAATCGATAAGTTCTCCTTATTAAAAGCTACATTCAATAATGAACGAACGGAAAAAGTACCTTACTCCCTGTGGAAACACTTTGTTGAAGCAGATAAAACACCTGAAGGATTATCACATGCACAACTCGAGTTTCAACAAAAATTCGATTCTGATCTTATGAAGATTTCACCACACGGAAGCTATTGTGTTGTTGATTTTGGAGGTACTCTGGGTGGTTATAGACCAATTTCAGGATCTCGTATCTGTGATCGTACTCCAATTTTAACAATAAGTGATTGGGAAACATTAGAGCCTGTTGACCCCAATGAAGGAGAATTTGGTGCTCAAGTAAAAGCAGTTGAACTCATTCACCACCAGATTGAGAATGTAATTCCTTCCATGATGACAATTTTTTCCCCTTTTATGGTAGCATCAAAGTTAGATCCTGTAATTTTGGAACACTTATTACAAGACCGAACCCTGATTGAAGAACAAATTAATATGCTTACAAAGGTAATGATAGAGTTTGCTGAAGCAGTACTGGACGCAGGTGCGGATGGATTGTTTATCGCAACACAGCATTTTAACACCTCTTTACAACACAAAGATTTACAGGATTTTGAATTTAAACCTATGAAATCTCTTTTACTTAGAATCAGCCAACGATCTACCTTTAATGTCCTCCATCTACATGGCGAATCCCCCTTCTTTCGACTGGCTACAGAATTACCAAATCTCCAAGGTATTAACTGGCATGATCAACGAACTTCTCCAAATCTACTTGAGGCCCGTCAAGATTTTGATGGCGCATTGCTTGGAGGCTTAGATGAAATGAATGTACTTAGAACAGGTCCTGAGGTAGAAATTCAGCAATCAATAGCAACTACTTATCGACGATTTAACGGGAGGGGATTAATTTTTGCCCCTGGATGTGTATTATCTCAAGATATCACAGAGATTAATTTAGGAGTAGTAACTGACACTATCAACTCTTTGCTACCAATCTAAGTGTTTTTGAGCCCCAACTCTTGATAGTTATGTTTATTTTTGAATTGTTTCCTTAAAAACAACCTGACCCTTTTGTTAACCGTAAATGATATCCTAGGAAGATTTTTCTAATATTTCACTTGGTGTAAATCTCATGGGATTTCTGAATCGCTTTAAAAACTATAACAACTAGGTTTGAAAATGTTATGATAACAGAAAGCCATAGATTTAATGTGGGTTGAATAATCACGCCTCCGATGTTCATATTTTGCAATGTTGGAAGCGAGGTCATGATCCACATTCCTATTATTGATCCTACTAAGCTCGCTAAAATTCCAACAATACCGATATGGATTACTACACCAAGAATGACTTGAGACCTGGATGCTCCAAGCTGCTGAAAAGTTCTAAGTGTTTTCTCATTCGAAACAATTGGATTAGAAATAACAGAAGCAATACTCAAGAGAGACAGAACTGAAATGATTATAACCAGACTCGTGAAAGTAGTCATGAAAACATCGAGTGTTGATCTCAAAAAACTAGAAACATAATCAGAAGATAAAATAACTGAAAAACTGCTGTGTCTTCGCCATTGTATATCCCCATTTGAAAATGCTAAAATATTCAGCATTTCGATTTTAATTTCAAGAGTAGCATCTTCACCAGTGAAATTAATTGGCTTTTTAGGAAACCTTTCTTCTATATATGAGGCTTGTAAAGAGTAATTTCCCCAAGGTATCTTATAAAATGTTAATTCCCCCTTATTATTTGTATAACCCATGTACTCCAAATCATAATATTCATGGGTTAATACAATAAACGCATCAGTTATTTTCTGATAGTATTGGTTCGATAAATGGATTGTGAGATCTCCATTCAATTCAATAGTTTTTGTCATTGAGAAGCTTTGACTCTCTAGAACTGTGATATTTTCTTCGGAATAATACCCTAGTTTAACAACTCTAATCGTATAATCAGTTCCTATAGGAAAGAAGAGCTCTAACAAACCACTAGAATTTGTAATATCACTATCAAAGAAAATATCTCCCTTGGCAACTGAAATCAAAACCCCAGGAATCGGGTATCCAGTAATTGATTCAGTTGACACCACAAGTCGAACATTACCTAGTTTTATTAAAGAACTTACGTTTTTAGAATAGACACTTATGTTTCTATTCCAAAAAAATCCATCTTTTTCAGCTATTATTGTATAAACCCCTGGTTCGGAGAAACCTACACTCAATTGACCTAGCGAATTTGTTTTATCAGAAACAACGGTAATTTTTCCCTTTAGAATTGTTATATCGCATCCTGATAAAGTATTATTGGGAGTATTCTCTATAGTTCCATTGATAGTAAGAATATTTAAGCGATATGAGTCAATTATATCAATGTTTAAACTAGAGGAATTTGAGAAATATATACTCCGATTGTAAACTTTACTTGGAGCTCCTTGAGGAATAGCTATAATTTCATAATATAAACCTACGTCTAATTGAAATTCACACAATCCATTATTATCAGTAAAAGCTTGAAGCGTCGTTCCATTATAGTAAGTAATGCTTACATTAGCCGATTCAAGTCCTTGTTCATCGTTATCACGAACCAAGATATCTAAAGAAGCTGTACCCACATAAAGAATTCGAGAGACGCTTCTATTAACCTCTGTTATGAATGATCTTAAAATGCCATTATATTGAAATTCAACGCGATATCTACTAGAATTTAGAAAAATTTTTGTTGTACTCTGATAAGAACTATCATAATAAACTTCTATTAGAGTATAAACATTTAATACCCGTACGCTCCCACCCTGAACCTCTTGGCCAGATGAATAATCTAATATAATTAATGAGAGAGAACTTTCAATTTCTACATCTAAATGCATGGATTCATTTAAGTTGATCGTTAAATGTCTTTCAAGCTTTTCGTAGAATATAGAAATTTGATAAAAATCTTCTGGAACGTTATAAAAGTGTACAAATCCTTCACTATCTGTTCGAGAGGAATATTCTACTTCTGGTTGAAATTTTTTCTGTAAAAAAACAGTAGCATTATACGAAGGATGATTATTATGTGTTATATTGAGTTCAAGATCGTAAGAAAACAAACCAATTGTGATTTCAAAAGGGGTGTCAAAACTTTGGTTAACAAAAATATTGGTCACTGGACTATTTGGGGCCCCAGCAGGTGTTGCTACTATTTCATAAGTCCCAAATGGTAGCTGAAATTCTGTTTTATTATCATTTCCTATCGTTTGTGTCTCAACAAGATCACCATACGGTGTATAAACTGTAATGGGGGTTCCTATAATATTAGCTGCTAGCTCTGGGTCTCTTGAACGAAGTAGTACAGGAACAGAGTATTCTCTATTAAGGATTTCATATAAAGCTTGCTTTGAAATAATTTCATCATCGATTAATACTCGAAGAATGGAGACATATGAGGATTCCTTTCCAGCTATGGTTTTTCCTACAGCTAATGAAACCAAAATTTCCTCATCACAAGGAGAATTAGATTTGATTATCCCCGTGATAGCTACTTCTACAACTGCATCTGTTAATGTACACGCTAACTGAATTTTATCACCAGATGATAAACCAAGATCATCTGCTAAAATATGACCAATTACAGCTCCATTGATTTGAGTTTCATTCGCTTGGCCATAACTTGGGTCAAACCATGAACCCTTAATTATTTCTGTCGGATTTAATTGTGTGAAACTACCTGTTATTCCTCGTACTACTATTGACTTATCATTTAAATTCTGAGAAACAGTTAAAGCAATGGTTTCAGGGCTAATAGCAAGAACGCCTGATATTTTTTGAATATCGTTCTGCAAATATTCTGGAACCCTTCCAGTGAAAGGTGTTGTGATTCCTGGAGCTGTAATAATTACTATGTTGTCAGCTTCCCCAATAAAGAATTCCTCGTTATTAACCCCTAACATGAATGCTCCAATGGCTCCTGATGTCGCAGATACAAATATAATGCTCACTAAAAATAACCAGAGATCTCGCAGAGTAAAAATTTGTACTTTTATCAAAGCTCCTGAATTTCTCTTTAATAAATCTTTCAAGATAAGATCCCTACCTATTTATACCTTCAGTAAGCATTGAAATTGTACCTGGTCGTTTTAAAGTGATATTAATTGCAGGATATAATGCTGCAATTAATGTTATCACGTTTGATAATAAAAATAAGGATATTAAAGTAGATCCTGCAAAATTTGGAATGAGAAACCCTTCTCTAAAGAATAATGTAAGGATAGCAACTATTAATGTTGGTATCAAGAATCCAAGAATAATCCCTGTAAATAAACCAACATTACCAATTATTCCAGCTAATAATAGAACAAGGGAAATCATTTGAAATGATGACATACCCATTGATCTCATTATTAAAAGGTCTCTTTCATACTTTTCCACAAACCAAGAAATTGTGTGAAAAAGCCTAATTAATGCTATAATGAATAACACCCCAAATAAGAGGTTTAATCTACTGATAATATCTGAAAAAAAGCTGAATGTAAAGATATCAGCTTGCTGTTCTGGTCGTATTATTAAAATATGTAAATAAGCTTTAAGCTGAGATTCCAGTTCTGAAATAGTCTCATCCATAAAATTCCCGTTTTTCAAACGAAT
>JBHLKC010000039.1:0-20700 GCA_048887065.1 Candidatus Hodarchaeota archaeon | reverse complement strand
TTTCCTCAAGGTTCCGATAAAGAATATCAACAGTATTTTGGAGTTTTTCAATTTGCATGGCATTGGAGAGTCCATTTTGACTACTAAATGATTGTAGAACACCTAATGAGTCATTAACAAGGATATTTCTCTGGTTAAGTATGATTTCTTGGTAAAAACTTTCAGTAAAACCACTTGGTACACCTACATATCTCCAGCGTTGCCCTTTGGGGGAAGAAACTTTAACAACTGCTACCTCTTGTTTATCCTGTAAACGATTGATAGAGCCATCTATTTTCCCCCTACTCCAGTTCAATCTTGTAGCAATTTCATTAATAGTTATTGGACGTTTAATTTGCTCTAATTTGGCAAGTAATGTTTGATCAGTTACTATTGAATTTCCTTTTGGCAAAAATCAACCCCATCCTTGTTATCATGATTTTAAACTTGATTCAATTCATTTTGTTGAAAAAGAATCGATTTATACTCAATATGCATATTGTGAAGGTTCAAAATAGGGGATTCCATTTTTTTGTCCGTTCTATTTGACTTATTGCTAGATAGGCAAGCCTAATACATAATAGACAAGTCTATCATTCTTAGTATTTAGATAAATTGAATTAATATGGTTTAGAGTATCATAAACATGCCTATATAAATCTATTCCAATCGTTAATTTCAAAAATAAACAAAAATTATCCTATCAGATCATATAGACGTGTCTATTTTTGAATAAACTATATATAATCAAATGATAGAGGAATTCCAAGTCTTTATTCAATAAAATTATGATGAGGGACTAGTTATAAATCAATTTCGGGGGAAATATGTGATTAGGAACGACAAAAAATCATAAATGCAATAAACTGAATTTAATTTCAGATAGACATAATAATAGTTACGTATTTTCGTCTACTTTATTTTTCTTTATAGTAAGCATCTAGCTTTGCTAAAAAATTCATTGGAAGCTTTTTATATCGATTTATTCCACATTAAATTTTATTCTTAATCATACTTTACGTTTAATTAAGATTCTATGGTAATTTTTTCTAAAATCCGATCCAAATCAGTCTTGAAGCATCCTCTTTTCATATAGAAAACATTTAATCTATTAATTTGTTTTGATTGATTGGATTAATTTAAATTAGAAATATTAATAGAATAAAGATATATTAAAAATATCCCAGCGAACACAGCTGAAAGAGATCTCTGAATATATCATGGGAATGCTGGATAACATGACATCGAAAACAGGAGAAAATCTTATAATTTCAAAGGGAGTTCTTCATGAAATAGGGGATTTAGCAACTGAACTCCGATCACTTGATCCAATGGTACAGGTCATAGCTCCCTTGAATGAAGCTCAAAGACTAGTAACAGAAATTGAAAGATTAGAAAATGATTTATCGAGTGCTGGATTTCTTAAAAAACGTAGTATTAAGAAAAATCTAGCTCAAAATAGAGAAAGATATCGAGAATTATCTGAAGATTTACTCAATACCCTTTTAGTTGGATATCGAAAGATCTATTTTGATTTAGCAAATAATATTAAAGAAATCGCCAAGTTTATTCCTCAAGAGACTGAAACTATCCGTTCTCTCCAAATCCCTAGTTTTGATCCAAAACAGATTGTGGAGTTCAGTTCAAATGTGTTTAAAGCTTACAGCCAAATATCAGAGGTCTTAAGAGGGAAGGATCTTTCATTATTAATTTCTAATCGCGAGATAATTGATTCTTACAGCAAATTTGTTGATTTCGACGAGGAAAAGATCCGTATAAGTAGTCAAACTACTAAAACCTCTATCCACGTAATGATGATTTCTGATCTGTTAGAGCTATTCAATCAATTAGAAACCGAGAATGCATATCTAAAGCAACGACGTAAAGGTACAGAAGGAAAAATTCAGGTTGCAATTATACAAATGGCGTCTGAGGTTCAACAACATCTTGATACAGTTACATCTATAGGATTAGACCTCGGTGAGAAAATTGATATATTAAAAAAACAGGTACAGGAAGTTAAAGCTAATGCAGAGACCACTACCTCTGTTGAGTCTTTAATTGACTGGGAAAAAAACTTAGATGCAATTCGTACGGATTTTATAAATATTCTTCGAACTTATGAGATTTCTCTTAAGACAGAAACCGAAGAACAAGTTGGACGAATACTGCAAATTAGTAGTAGACAAGGATCTGAATCTTCTTTAACCTCTGCTCCTGAAATTGATGTTTCTTCTACAAATTTATCTGAAATCATTCGTGATATAGAGAAACTTCGTTCATGGCACCAAAAACAAATTCTTGAGACTAAGAAGTTAGTAAGTACTGCAGAATTAATGAATGCAGCAAAAACAATTCAAGCAATGAAGATCTCAATTCCAACAGGTTTTACAAAGGAAGTACGTATAATCGATAAGAACGCAAAACGTGCTGAGGATCTTTCAACATGGTCAATTCTTGTTAAAGACTATTTTGAACTGAAATCTATTCTAGCGGAATCATGTCAGCAGTACTTTTTCAAATTACTTGAAAATCCCCACATTCAAGAAGTAATTAATTTGAGTGATGGTCCTCAAATTCCAACTGTTCGTGATCTCAGGGATCTATCAGCTAGTGAGCTCGTTGAAAAAGCAAGAGAAATTAAGGATTGGGAAACAAGACTTGTAGCTTACTTTTCAAGGCCTGCTCAACAGAATTTGCGACAAAATTTATTGAATCTATATGATTCACGTGAGAGTTTACAAAATCTTTTGTCAGAGGAATTGAAAGAAGAAATTGAGAAACAGAGATCTAAAAAAGAAATCGAGGATAAGGAAATTCGGGCCTTAGTTCATGATATAGAAGAACTTCATAGACTTAATGCCAAAATTAAAACAGAAATCTGGAATAAGATCGACAATGAAATCCATCCTATTTACAATCAGCTCACAAGCCTTGAAACAATTCCTCCAAAGTTGAAGGCTCATGTACCAATTCTAGCGTTAGACGATTTAAAATTGTTCCGTGATGAAATCAAAGACGCTTCTCAAGAAAATATTCAAGAATTCTTAAATGAATATGAAAAAATTCCAGTTTGGAAATACAAAATCACCTCCCGTATACGAGAAAACCTCAAAGCAATTCCATTCCCACTTATTCCTATTGAAACTCGATTTGATTTGCGAGAAAAACGAAATCAAATTGTGGTACAAATAGATCAGTACTCAGAAGAGGGAAATATTGAAGCTGTAATTAAAAAATATATTGCATTCTTAGGAACAATAGAAGAAAACAAGAATGAAATTCTTATTGAACTGAAAAAGCAAATAGAAGGTCTTGAGGGGGTCGATAAAAGACTATTTCGATTACTCAAATCTAGACAAATTTCGTTATCCTATGTTAGTGAACGAGAATTAAATGATCTTGATTATTCTGAAGCACTAACCGAATACTGGCAATTGAAGGCATATATTGAAAGGAGAATTGCGACAATAGCAGAGCAGATGGAACGAGAAATTTCCTCCCATATTCAGGACTACTCTAAGCTTCCTAACCAGTATGCTGAATTTTTTGAAAAGCCTATTCAACTAATGAGAGAAAAAATGGTCGAAATAAAGACTCATAAGGATATTACTCGTTTAGTTAATGTTTACGAAAGTTATAGCCTAGAAAGTTTGCAGATGGCTAAGGACTCCTTAGCGAAACTTCATCAAAATCTTTATAATTGGATAAGAGTGAGTTTGCCGAGGATTGGTGAGATAATACAAATAGATCCTGTTGTACTTGCAGCAGAAAAAAGAATCATCAATTTTGAAGCCGAGGATGTTTCTCACGAACGAATAGCAAATAAATTGCGGCAATTAATTTTCCAGTATGACACTGATATTGTAGCAGTTTTACTAGTCCAAGCTGTTGCGGAATCAAGGCAGGTTTTAAAAGATGTTAATGATTTAAAGGAAGTGGGGATTAATATCATCAGTCATGTAGGGGGCTACATTGAGAATTTCTCTCAAGTAATTGTTAAAAGTCAAGAAGATGTCCATCTAAGAGAAATAACAAACGTTTTTGTTGAAATAGACAAATTACGGAATGATCCCCATGCATGTAGAGAAATACGGAAAACTGGAGAACGGTATATCCATGATATTCAAGTTGCTATTGAATATCTATTCAATCATTATCAGATCGATCTACGCCAGGATGAACGTATTGACCTCTCTTACCTTGGAGAATTTCAACAAACCGCAACTACGAATCACGTTGGACATTTAACAAGTTCCATATTACTATTAGTAAAAGTTAGAGACTCAGTAATTGAAAGAATGAAATATATTGAAAAAGAACAAAATTCAGCAGTACAAACCGAATTGGGGAAGTTAGAATACTATTCTAATATTCAGGAAGTGTTTAAGAGGTTTACGGAGGAAGCGTCAAAAGAAATTTATCCCCTATCAGACTTGGTGAACGCACGGGACGATTTTCTAAACTCTCATGATCTCAGATACATCCTTGAAGTGTTACCTCAGATTGATGCGAAAAGAAAAGAATGGAAAGATGTCTCTAAACAATTAAATCGCTGGCATAAGGCAATACGAATGTTTCGTCCACGCTATACACCAACTGACAATCCTGAGGAGAATTTACGTCAATTCAAAGATATTAAAAAGAAAATTAACGAAACCTATCCACATAATGAGGTAATTCGTGCATATTTATCATTAGTTATGAAATTATTCATTGAACTCAAGTCAGGAAAAAAACTATAATTGTAGGCGAGTAGTATAATGGCATTAGAAGGATCTGAATCTGAAATCTTTGCTATCGGCATTGGCGAATGTGGTTCAAACTTAGTTGGTAGTTATCTAGCTAAATCAAAAAAAGGTGAGTTGCCTCAACGTATTAGAGAATACCTTGTGATGAATACTGACCGTGGGGATTTGGGAAAAGCGCGAAAGAAATATTCTATCTCTTCAAAGAGAACACTTCTTTATTCAGACGTAGAAATTGGAGTTGGTGGAAAATTTTCTGCTGGATACGATGCAATACTCAACTCTGAAGATATTATCCTTAATCAGCTCCAAAGCTTGGGATACGAGGGGATTAGTGGTTTTTGTATATTCACAAGTTTTGGGGGAGGTACTGGATGTGGTGGGACCCCAGCATTGATACGATTATTAAGAAAACGTTTTGCCGAGCAGGAGAAACGAAATATTTTTATTTATGTTTTTGGGGTCTTACCTTTTCTTAATCAGTCATCGGAGGCTGTTAATAGTGTATGGGCGCTATCAAAATTACTCAGACTCCAACTTGAAGAAGGAAACATGGGTCCTGACCTTATACTTCTCCTCTCTAATAGAACAATGCTTGGTCGTGTTTTAAGTATGCAACGGGGAGAATCTGTTGATTTATTGAGTAGACAAACTGGGCATGATCTAGCTGATTTAACATCTGAACAAGATCGTCCTACTAGTTCAAGGATTTTAGGTCAAGATACAACATCATTCCCCACACATATGGAAGAAGCATTTGTTGAGTTAGTTAATCCGTTAGCTCTAGAATCCATCGCTGAAATGTTATCTCCTGGAGTTCCTGAAGTAGGAAAAGAGGTCTTGCCAACAACTGATATTGGAGACTATGCTTTAAAGCTTGATAGTGTCGTTGTACCAGCAATGTTCAATGATTTATCAATTTTTCCAGAAGTAGGAGGTGTCGGGTCTCAAATTTCCACGGCCGTCGGATATACAGCTTCTAACTGCAGTTTAACAGAAATGGGAAATAATCCTGGAGCATCATCGGTTTTTTCAGTTCTTAGTGGCCCCCAAGACATTGCTCGTGTTGAATTTGATCCTTTATTGAAGAAAGCACTTTCACCATTTTTAGCGAAAGGTGCAAGCATCTCCCCAACCTATTGTGCTTATGAAGATGAGAATGCACGAGCTTCTTTGCTTCTATTGTTTGGATTACCTAGAGTTCCAGAATTACATGATATACTTGAAGAGGCCAAAGCATTGATTCACCTTCATAGTGGTGATTCTGAACTAAAGCAGCATTGGTTTAAACGGTCAAAAGGAACGACAAAAGTCGAGTTAGATAAAGCTGTTGATGATTTGGAGAAATTATTCGGAATTTATATCACTCCTAATAAAAAAGACACTTGACAAATTAAAGGTGCTGGTGCAAATTGGAAAAAGATCACTACTCCAAGATGGAGGAAGATCAACATTCACTTGATTCAAAAGAACCACGAAAACCCCAACCTAACCTAATTACAGATTCCCTGAGACAAAAAACAGCGTCAAGAGAGTTTTGGTCATCACGTGGGAATATAGGAGAGAAAATCAATATACTTGTAGGTCTAAACCTAGTCGTTGTTAATTTACTATCATCATTGATTCAGCTTATTGAGCAAGACAAAATATTAAAAGAAAAATTAGTACCAGACTTGGAAAAAATCCAAAAATTCCTCTCTAATATGATCGCACACCCAGATTCGGGTTTAGATCTCCAAGAAAAAATTCAAGATGTTGATTCAAAAATATCTGAAATGATTAAGAAATTTTCTGAAGGATCAATAAAAATTGAAGGTTCAGAAAAGGTAAAGATTCCTGAAAACATTGTTGGGTCGTTTATTAGAAATCCAATTGGATTAGACAGATGGGGAATCATTGAATCTACTGAATCATTACTCGCTTCATATGCCAACCTGTCACATTTGAGCTTTCCCAACTATTATTTTGCAGCTTGTAAAGAGCTACTCCGATACGAGGTTTTAGAGGAGTTCTCTCGACCCAATCAAATTGAAATCAAGCAAATCCCCTCTCTTAAAATTAAAGACCTTATCAATAAGCTTTTACGAGAAGCGCCTGCTGCTCGGTTACTTCAAAACTTACATCGTATGTTTCCAGCTGAAAGTGAGTCTTTTCTTAGACCTTCTGAAAACAAACAAATCCAAGATTTGATAGAACAGTATTTTAATAACATGACTGATTTTTTTAAGGGTGATCGAACTCTTTCGGACTCTATTCGTGCCTCGAAAGCCATCTTAAATGAGTACAATTTAGGGGGAGGCGACTTAGAATCGAGAATTCCTAACGTTTCATTCAGTATTGTTAAAGATATACGTAGAGAGTTGGACCTGGCCTTAGGGAATGATTTTAGACAATTTATTCTATCAGAGACAATTATCTTGATCTATAGGCTTAATGACAGTCAATTACGCAATGAGCGATATATAAGGTTGTTAAGACATCTTAAGTAACTTTTTTTCCGAAAACTTTGTAAAAGAAAGGTTAAAAGAATGGCTTGTTTTTTGTAGTGAAATGTAGGAAGTTTGATATCTAATTCTAAAAACTTGTAGAGGCATATTTCTAGTTATCAATTTGATAAGAATCTTTCAGTGAGGTTTTTATATGGGATTAGAAGAAAATATTAATCAAATCCTTCAGCTAAGTACTGAAATTAAACAGGGACTTCAAGCTTTTCAAAATCCGTCTCAAATTACAGAAGGGGTAGCATTAGCAGTCAACGATCTTTCCGATCGTCTAACGGTGCTTCAAGACAAATTTCGTTCGGATTTCGAGGTCGTACTTCACCAAACACAGAATTCCTCAAAAGATATGGCTGAAGGGATAGAATCTTCAATTGCTGACCTTTCTATGCAACTTACCATTCTTCAGGAAAAGTTTAGAACCGATTTAGAATCTGTTCTTCAGGAGGCAAAAGAAACTTCAAAAGCTATTTCCCCTGAGACGCTAGATGCAATTGCAAGACTCCCTCCAGTCCTCATAAACCTCGAGGAATCTTTTACAACTCTCTCCCATAAGTTTGAAACCACGACTACACAGACCAAAGATGATCTTAAATTCATCAAAGTAAGCTATGTTGAGGATGTAGTTGGGAACATTCGAAATTTATCCAAAGAAATGATGGATACGCTCACAAATGCAACTGAGAGAACTAAAGGTCTTTATGAAGCCAGTGTAAACAGCTTTACACCAATATCCGAAGGTTTGAATATAATTGAAAGTAACTTGATGGCTCTTGTTGAAAATCAAACAGATCAGTTAGCGGCAGTAGCAGAACTCCGAGATCGTGTAAATGCGATAATTCAAGTCGAATTAGCTGCATTAAAAGATAGAATAACAATTTACCTAGAGTCATCTGTGAATGAGCTTAAGACGTCCGTATCTGAACAATTGGCAATCCAAAATGATACTATCCGAAAATTATCAGAAACAACACAACAATTGGCTCAATCAATTGCTGCACTTCCGTCACTGATAAACCAAGAAATCAACACTACAGTAGAAACTAGAATTGTTCCCGAAATCGACTCAATGAAAAAAGAAATGAAAAAAATGACAGCATTTATTATTCGAACTCGAAAACCAGAATAAAATCATACTGGCCCCATAGCTATTCGTTCAAAATTATATGCATCGAACATACCTTTCTTAGTTAAATATTTGAACAAACTTAAGATTGTACCACCCTTCTCCTCTCCAAATCGGTCCAAACAATCTTGGAATGAAACCATACTATTCTTTTCTTGCATATTATTAACAAGTTGATCAAAATCCTCTATTGAAAAATCTTTCATTAATTCACTGAATTTCGGAAATTCTCTATAAAAAGAGTACAATTTTTCTCCTCGGGGTGTAATTTCGAATAATAAGGTAGTGGGGTACTTTAGATACTCATTCAAGCTAGCAAAACGTTGATGATATATTCTAGACATTTTATCTCGAAAAAATTCTGCAGAAATTAGGGTTCCCACACCTGAAAACGCCCCTTTTCGAAAGATAGGGTCAGTAAGTTCTTCCGCATATACTTTTTCGATATAATTAACGAATTGATACAATTGCTTACGGAGATTATATTCGTCTCGTTCTTTACTATCTTTATCAAAAGCAACAATCGCGATAGCCCTGACGCGTTCTCCCTGTTCTAAGATCATATCAGTATCAGCTCCAAAGTCTACAGCAGACAATGAGGTCTCGGACATGATCTCCTTTGCAAATGTAGTAAGTGCCATAATTAGTGCTGCAACCATATCTTGATCTTGTTCAGTAGCACCAAATAACTGACTATAAATTGTAAAACCATCATCAGTGATTAGATAAACAGCTTTGAGACGGACCAATTGCGATTACACCTAATATAAATGAAATGATTAGCGTTTAAGTAGAAATGTTGTTAAAAGCTTTACTAACAAACATTCCCATAAACCTTTCTAATAAGAGTATAAATAATTTCTTTGGAGAAAATGAATATTTCAGCATTTATTATGGCAGCAGGAAAAGGTACAAGATTATTTCCATTCTCAAAAACAAAACCTAAGGCAATGTTGCCATTACTTAACAAACCAATCATATTCCACTCTATTGAGCGGCTTTTAGAAGCTGGGTTTACAAACATTGGTGTAATAATTAAAGAAGAAGATAATATTATCCCTTCAGAAGTTCAGAAAGCTTTTCCTGATCTTGATCCCTTCTTTATTGTGCAAAAAGAAGCTCTTGGGACAGGAAATGCGGTTTTACAAATCAAAGAGTACCTTACAACGGAACATTTCTTGGTTATAGCAGGAGATTCACTATTCGCCTCTTCTTTCTTGAAAAAATTATATGAAACGCATCTGTATGAAAAAAATGATGTTACTCTTTCACTTGAAAAAATGAAATTTAGGCTAATGAAAGCTTCTTCTTCAGTTGATTATAAAAATGGACGTGTGTGGAAGATAAGAGAGAAACCTCAGAATGAATCAGAAGTATTGAGTAATTTGAATTCAGCTGCACTTTATGTTTTTTCCAAATCAATCTTTGATATTCTAAAAGTTATTAATAAGTCAGAAAGAGGAGAATATGAACTAGTTACAGCAATAAATGAGACTATCCATGCCCAAAATCGTGTAGGAGGGGTAATAACTCAAAGAGTATGCCATATCAGTACACCAGAAGATTTATGGCGTTTTAATCTCCAATTTCTACTGGAAACAGACATCGGTAAAATCAATGGGAATATGATTGGGGAAAATGTGAGAATAAATGAATCAGCAAAGATTCAAAATTCAATCTTAGGAGACAATTCCATTGTAATAGAAAATGTATCAATAAAGAATAGTGTAATTTTACCTGATACTATTATTGATAAAGATTATGAGAATTCTCTAGTTCAGTCAGATTATTTCGAGACTTTTCGACCAAATGAATTATCCTCGTCCTCTCTATGAAGAAATGAAGCAATATTTGCGGAGGTATTTTCTAGAGACCCTTAAGAGAGTTATTTGTCTATAATGAATTAAGTTACACTAGGAATGAAAGTCTTTATTTTTAGGTGTAATTATGAGTACAAATGCAGCCAAATTACTACGATTGTCTCGAAATAAAAACACAGGTAATATTATCATCCTGATATCGCTCTGCATTGGCTTCATATCTACCTTAAACATATACAATTCTAGCCTATCAATTACTTACGATAAAATCTTCTTATTCGGAGCTGGAGTTTTTGCTCTTTTATTTTCATATCTCATTAATAAACACTTGAGAAAACCTTTTTTTATCGCGTTCACTGATTATCTTGGAGAATTAAGTGATCGTAGATTAGATACTCAACAAATTGCAGTTAAAATCGATCTAATTGAGCCCCTTCAGACTATATCAGGTTTAAGACTTATTTTAAGTCAAGTAGATAAACTCCAGGGAGAAATTAAGAAAATTCTCAATCAGACTTCCCATGAAATTTCAATAAAAGCCTCACCAATCCGATCTACACGTGTCCAAAAGGAATTAAGATTAATTGAAAGATTAGCTATAGAATCTTTAGAAGAAGTCGAGAAAAAGCGAGAGAATATTTTATTTTTGGCGAAAACTCGCAAATTCATTCTCGATACAATTAATAAACATATATCGAGACCTAGAAACGAGATTGAAACAGAGTATTTGCTTTTCAGATTGAGAAAACATCTTAAAAATCAAATTGTTGATGATATTTTGTTGCAACGTATAATCTCTCATGCCTTGAATGGAGGAGAGATTAAGGGGAGACTAGAGCGTGATGAAGACGGAGAAATAATTCTTCTTGTGGATAACTCCTTAGGCAATGTGAATATTCGTACTCTTTCATGGGATGAGCCCGATAGACTTGAAGAATATTGTGTGATCTGTCGTCACACTATACAAGAATCAGAAGTTAGAATAATATGTCCTTTCTGTCAAAATGTTTTTCATCGGGGCCACTTACTTGAGTGGTTGAAAGTTTTCAATCAGTGTCCAATGTGTCATAACCGCATTACTCTTTTTTCTAATTCCAATGAAGGATCTGGTCCTTCTAACTAATAGTAGTTTCAATTATACTATAATTAAAATTGATTCATTCCTTATTAATGGATTAGTCTCATTTTTCTATCCCACAAAATATCGACACCTCATGAAATTAATTTAAAAAGCCTTTTCAATAACTTGTTCTCAGATTAATTTAATTTAAGATATCAAATCAGCTTGCTTTGAACCCCTATATAGACTGTTCTAATCGAGGAATGAAGGAAGAGAATCGGGTATTGCGTGAAGAGGTCATTTTCTGAATGGAACCTGAAGAACAATTTAACCTGGAAGGACTAGAAGAATTAGATACCCAGTTAAAATTGTATCAAATGGGCGTTGAATCCTACAGTCCATATGTTAGCACTGGTAAAGTAGATATGATTATCCGTTCTGAAGATGGGGAACAAGTACGGTATGCTGATGTCAAAGTGTGTGCTGGAAGAAGGGAGGATGATAATATCATATGGGAACTTGAGATTTCTTTTTTCATGGATAACCTGAGTTTTATAATCTTAGCTGTTCGATTACCTGAAGAAAATGGAGTGCACGAAAAACACCATTTTGTATTAGAATCAAAGAAATTCTTACAAATTGCTAAAAAGCATAAAATAAAAGTTGAAAATGAAGTTTGGGTTGTTTCTCTTCCATTCTCAGATTTACAGGTTATGAATAAGCAATCGAGCTCTAAAATCTCTACTTCTTTAGCTAGATCTCTTAGAAAATATTTTGATAATTGGGATTCTCTTCTCGAGTGGAGAATTAATCCTTAATGTTATAACTGAAGCTCTTTTACTCATAGAAATTCATTTTTTGTAAGAATCAAACTTGGTAAGGATTCAGCTATCAAAGTTTCATTATCTGGAGATTTTTCAATTACTTTGTATTGAGGGTAGAATTTTATTAAACATAAAGTCCTTTACTTGGTCCCACACCTTCTCCTTGAGAAAGTAGTCGATTTCTTTCTGCTAATTCCATTAAAGATTTTTGAATTCTTTCTGCATCTTTGAGGAGTTGAGAAGTGTCGATCTCTAGATTTTTAACTTTATTAATTGCTTCAATTAGTTTTGCTGCTCCACCTGGGTCTGGATATTGAGTAGTAACAGGAACAAGAAGTGAAAAACCTTCAATTGACGTTAGTAAAGCTTCATTCATAATAGCTCCAGAAAGTCCTGATATAAATCCTGTATGAGGTTTAGGAAAGTTGTGTTTCATTAATTCCTCATTGTTCTCATAAACCTGTGGTTCAGCTACTAAATATACTTCCTCACTGGTTCCAGAATCTCCCACAAATCCATCAAAACAAATTACTTGTTTTGTTCCAATATCTATTGCCCAATCTAACATAGCATGGGCGAGAAAATAGTACGCCTGCGGTGGACATGGAGATTCACCAATCAAAATAACCAAATTAAGATCCTGAGAGCCATAAATCCGATATGGATATGTTAAAACACCATCAATAAAAACTGATACAGGAGGGATAAGAGGCGAACGTATAGAACCAATCCACTCTAAATCAAGCTCTTTGATCATGTGCTTTGCAGCAATATTACCAACTAATCCATGACCAGGAAAACCAACCCCAACCCATTCAGGGGAAATATCTTTTGAACACTCACAAACAGTCTTATAGGATCTTAATATAAGTTCTATAGGTTCTAAAGTCTCTTTTTCCATAGTTTACCATCTTCTTTCTGGATTTTTATTTATTCCTTTTCTTTCATTTATTTATGAAGTATTAATAGTATTTTCCTTAATAAGGATTTCATCTTTTTTTCATAATGAGAGAGATTTGAAAACGAAAGTAGTCAAACAATCTAATTAGGATTTAATTTTGCTTTAACAGATCCTTTACCTTTTTTCACTTTATGTAATTATTGGATTAATATGTATTAAATAGCATTTAAACTTCTTGATGCAAGTTTCAGATTTGTAAAATTGAATAAACGATAGAAAAAAACTGAAAATAGAATTTAGAACAATCAATATGTCATTGTTAAAGAAAAAGAACTTCAATAAACATCTGCATAAATCTTAGTTTTTAGTAAGCATTTCAATAATTAGAAACTTACTTTTTTGCTGATTAAGGTTCATAAAACTTCATTGTATTGATTCCTTGGCAGCAAATTTGTGTATAACCAATACGATGGAATTATCTTTAGTTTCAATCGAAAGTCCCTTACTTCTACAGGTTTTGATAAATAACAATTCGTACCAAGAGAATAAGCTTTTGCCACATCCTTTTTATTGGCAGAGGTTGATAGAATTACGACAGGGATGTATTTAGTCTCTTTGTTTGTCTTTAAAATTTTTAATAACTCAAAACCATTCATTCGTGGCATTTTAATATCCAGAAGAACTAGATCAGGCTTTCTTCCTTGTTTCATTATAAAGTCTAGGGCTTCTTTTCCATCTTTAACCCATACAATTTCTAGATCTTGATAAACAGACATCATTGCGCGCTTGATTAGAAAAGCGTGATCAGGTGAATCTTCAACAAGTAGTACAATCTTTCCCTGTCCTGAGTCCATCATCCGTGACATCACTTATTCTTATCCATTACAAACAAAGATAAACTGGGTTAAGTAAGAGTTGAGGGTAAGATTACATGTTCAAACCAGAAATCATGAATCAAATTGATTGTTTCCTGTAACATATCAGGTTCTGAAGGTTTTCTAACCCACGAATTTATTCCTAAGGTGAAATAGTGGGTTATTAGCGATAGATTCTTTGTATTCGAAAAAATGATTACTGGAATGATTTTGTGAGGGGAGGATTCATTCTTTATTTGGATAACAAGTTCATCTCCAGATGAATCTGATATCTCGATTTCTAAAAGAATTAATGATATAACAGGAGATCCTTTGGTATTGAGAAAATCTAAAGCAGTACGTCCACTTTTATGCCAAAAAACGTTCACTTCGTTTACGATAGATGATTTTAATGTGTTGATAATGATATCTGCTTGTCTTTCATTATCATCAATCAACAGAACATTGATATTATTTTGTTGATACATTAAGCTCAACCCATTAGGTGGATTTACTTAAACTTCATAAAATCAACTAAATTTCTTAATGAATGATTAATTCAATTGTTTTCATAAATTAAGGCATTAATTCATTCATATAGTGAAATATAATAGGTTTAGTCATTTTTTCCAGTTTACATGCTTATCTTTTTTAAAAAACAAATAATATATCTCTAATCTTGTGATAAAAGCTTAATTGTTTGCTTAAAACTAGAAGTATAATTGAGAAATAGTCCTTCACCTAGAATTCAAAAACCTGAAAAAAGTTATAGTTATTAAAAAAGAATCCTTCAAGCAGAGTATTTTCAGGCGAATGGATCGTGTTACGACGAAATCTGGTTTTATTGATAATTATTTTGAGTTTTGTAGGAATGAATATCAATCATGTTGTTGGTGCTACAACTGCGGGTTGGGGAGATATTGTTAACGTAAGATACTCTCTCTATCTAGATGCACAGCACACTGAAGATGTTGAGGGCAATATAAATCAAGTTTTAGGTTATATCTATTTAGGTCAAGGTCCATCGGTTCCTTCAGAATTGCTAGAGCAATATCCACAAGCAAAAGCTACTTATCTAGAAAAATTTAAAGAAGGGATTGTCGGAACCCAGATTAATAAACCAAAAGAGTTCATTATTTTGGCAAAAGATGCCTATCCTGATGAAATAACCCATCCGCTTTTTGGTAAAGACCTATATTATATTGTTACTCTACTAGAGATAGTATATGATGCTTCGCCAGAAACTGGTCTAACCGCAACTACAACCACACAGAATAACCCTCTAAATCCTTTGGAAGAATTTGGTGCGTTAATCGCAATCGGTGGAGGATTAATCTTTGTAGGAGGAATATATACACTTTGGAGTATTAGATCTACTCAAAGAAGGAAATTAATTACACAAGAAAGATTGAGTTCAACCGTTCGTGAACAAACGATTAAGAAAGAAAGATCACAATTGAAGGAGTTACGAGAACTTACTGAATCGTTTTCAAGTTCTGAAGATACGCCTAAAAAATCAGAAGTTAAATTTCGTCGTCGTAGATAATAATATTTCGATCAGTATAACATAATATCTTGTCGATTATCTGTAACTTCCTCCACCGTTTTGGTTTTCATATCAGATGACAGAATTCGGAGTAAGTCACTTCGAGTGAAGAGAAATATTCCGATTTTTTCGGCTAAAGAACGAGCAGGATCTGAAAAGAAATTTGAAATAATTAGTATTTTAGTTATTGCACGGCTAGCTTTCATTATTTGCTCAGATCGGATTATAATATCAACACCAACCGCACGTTTCCAGTCTTTAATAATTACTCCAATACCTTCGTTTCCATCACCATTCTGGATGATTAAATCTACACGATTATCTCCTAAATGATGAATACTTTGCTCAACAGTTAACCCACGTTGTCGACAATATTCTAGCGTAAGTTCTTCTAATGCAAGTAATTCTAAATTATTCTTCACGTTTTATCCCTTCTATTTTAGCAAGAGCATCTTCAGTAGAGGATCTCTCAAAGGCTAGATGCTCAAGAACTCCAATAATCGTTTTATTAGGGCGATAGGCCTTCTCTCTTTTATCTTTGGCCGTTGTTTGCTCATAGATGAGATTGAGGCTTAAAAGGTCTCCCAAATGATGACTGATTGTACTTTTTGTTTTATTCATTAGGTTTGTAAGGTCTTTATGAAGAAGATACTCTCTTCTTGTTAAAGGAAGAAATTCGTTTTGAGCTTCACGAACAAGAATTTCCCGTAAAATTGGTGATTTACTTGGAGGAAAGTCTTTCAAAGCCTCGGAGTCAATTCCAAAACTGATACGAAGATCTTCCAAACTACGAGAAAATCTTAAAGCTTCCTCCAAAATCCTTATTGCCAATCCTTGATTCCCAAAAGCCATCTTCGAAATATCATTGATTACGTTGTTCAAAAAAGGAGGAACGGTTTGATTATCATAACAAACACTTACGCGTTTTCGAAGAAGATTGTTGATGTCATTAGAATTAAGATATGGCATCGAAAGAAAATATTGATAGCTTTTATCTCCTTTTTGAATACAGTGTCGACGGTACACTTCAAATTCCATGCTATTCATAATAGCAATGATTTTTGGCGAATCAGAGAGAGGAGATGGTTTCAAAGAAGTAAGCTTTCTTAACGTTTTTTGAAGATGAAAAGCATTATCAAGAAAAATGACAGCCTCTGATTCAACATTTGAGCTCAATGATACTGTTTCTTTTGGGTGGAGTACATTTTCTAGAAAGAGAGTAGCTGCATCTTGATAAGAGGCAAAAATATTTAATTGACGGCTGTATTCTTCAAAAATTCGTGCAAAAATTGTCTTTCCACTCCCCTGAGGCCCTTTTAAAAACAATACGTCTCTTTTAGGTTCCTTAATAAAATCGATTATGGATACAATAAGATCACGAAATCGGTGATCTTTTTCTCCATAAAAGGCCCTGGGATGGCTAAGAGGTAATAATGGATCACAAGGATCACATGAATAGCCTAATTTTCCCCACTTTTTTTTCCTCGAAACGATTTGGGCTGCAGATTCAAATAACGCTGTTATAGTAGGATCAGGATCATCTATATTCATAACTCACTCCTCCGTGGCGATAAAATAGCTTTGGGTGTAATATGATATTGTGTTTGATTAAGTTGTTGATATACTGTGATAATCTCTAAAGCATTTGACATATGAGACTGCCAATTTATGTAAAATATCTTTGAACGCGCATCATGTATGTCGTCTTTTGTTTCTAAAATTGGAACTGGAAAGGAAGAAGCCAAAGGTTTGATATGATAATTCATAGTTGATAGGTTAACCCCATAGAGCTCCGCAAGATCTGAACTCCTTAATCCCTCAACACCTGTAGGTGGAAAGAAGAATTTTTCCCTTATTTGATGGCTAAGTATAGCAGTTATAATATCTTTCCGTTTTGGAGTAATTAGACTAGTTGTTTCTTCATCCGAACCCTCTATAACGGATTCTACCAGTTTAACAGCATCAATATATCCTAATTGGTTTAATACTGCTTTAACAACCTTTGTTGTTACTTTAATAGTATTTTGTACAATTAATTCATTGAGACATGCGGATGCAATTTGCATTGCTATTGTAGGGAGGCCTAAACAATGATCCGAAATTAGTTCGATTGCTTTAGCTGAAAAAAGTTCTGTTGGACTTCGTGCTGTTCTGATGCGTTGAATGATTATTCTTATTATTTCAGCTCTAGAAAATATTGGAAAAAAGAAGTATTCGGGATTAAATAGCGAGAGGAAGTTATGTGCAAGGACTTTATGTTCGGGATCTAGGAGAACTGTTAAGGTTAAACTATTCACAAAACCAATAATGATAGATCCATGGCGGGCATGTTTCTCAATATCACCTAAAAATTGTCTAATACGTGGAATTGCAGGAGTTCCTGTTATTGTATAATCTAAGTTATCAATAAAAATGATAAGAGGCTTTTCAAGGCTTTTTATCTTCTTAAGAAAATTTTCATAAGTTTCAAGAGTTTTGGTGGAGGAGCCAAACTCTTCTTGTAGTTCAATTGGTTCTCTCCATGCTGATAAATTAGTATAAAGAGCCTTGTAATCATGAACACCTATATGATCCCATTCTCTAACAAACTGACGGGCGAGAAAAGATTTACCACACCCTCGTAAACCGTGAGCTAGCATATTACGGAAAGGTGAGACTAAATCTTCTTCAAATAACCTTATGGCGTTTCCAACTTGCACAGCAAATTCTAATAGGACGTCTTCACGTGCAATCTGAAGTTCTAATTCATCTGGATCTACTTTCAAGCGAAATGGGTTTTGTTTGAATCCGAAACGCTCATATGGAGTTTTTTTGGCAAATTGACCAGATCTACCAGCTTCTAGGGCCTCTTTGATCTTATCTGCCAATTGTGTCATGAATCGTCGCCTTAAGAATAGAATCAAACAATTTTACTACTTTTTTCCAATCAATTTTTTCAGTACAGAATTAATAAGGATGAATTTTGCAATATTTTTCCGTACCCATCTCATATCATTCTCTGTCCAAGAGATTCTTTCGATTTTTGATCGATCTATGTGATAAATGAACATAATCGAATCATATCGAACTAATCGAACAATCAATATATAACCTTTTCTAAAAGAAATAAAAATGAAATAAATAGCAAAATTATATGAAAAAAATGGAAAGAAAATATCAAAAAACACATTTATGCTGATTTATATTTCACAAAACTCAATTTTTATAACCTTTTTTTCCTATCGAACTAATTTTACGACAGTCAATATAGAAATAATATTCTGGTCAATAAACTCCCTTACATATACTGACTGTTGTCACCGTATGAATCATTTCGACAAAATATTGTGAACTTGGTAGAAAGTGAGTTTATCAGGCAACTTCTATCAAGTTTATTACTAATGTTTTGAGAAGCTACATGAGAGAAAAACCTGCCTAATTGGTTAGCTTTAAGAAGTTTAACATCTGATTATCAATTGCTGAGGCGCTGTGCAAGACGAAATTCAATTTATGCCAAGCTTGATAAAATCGGCTTTAAACTATGGAAAGCGTTATGTATTTCGCACTTTATCCGAGATTCTTCGAGAATGGTCTTTAGACGAATTCATAGAGGACTCTTGGTTAAATGAAAATAAAAACTAAAGCATTAAATTTCCTATTTGAAGCTCCTTTTTCTTTTTCTAGTTTTAATAGTAACCAATTATCACTTTCTGAATATAAAAAATCCCCATTCGCTCTATTTCCGAAGAATTGCTCTAGGATTCCTTCGGAGAAGTTTTTCTTCATTGGTTAGAGCTGGTTGCCATTCACCTTTTCTCATTTTCTTTGTACCCTTTTTAATTTTATTTAGAATACTTTTATGAAATTTCAAAGAAGCTGCAAAAAGGATCAAGGCGCGCACGAGAACATTGTCAACTTGTCGCTCATCTGTTGATTCTAGAGTAATGTCATATCTTCCACCAATATCGAATTTCTTACCATTAATTAATCCAAACTGATTATTCCCAAGACCATTCACAACACGATAATCGATCCCTGGTCCCATTTTATGTTTTAAGATAATTGGAATGAATCCTTCTTCATCGTCAATACGAAAGACAAACCACTCTGGAACAAACCATCCACCTCGAACTTTATTTAAGGGGATTAAATATTCATACCCATCGATCATTAAATTAAAACTCGGAAAATCCTTTCGAGCTGATAGTGAACGAGTGAATTCACGGCCAATCATCTCTTCAAGTGTTCCTTGGTAGTACATTGATTTAGAGAAAAGCTTGATCACAAGTCTTCGTTCTAACTTATTTTTTTCTCCATCCCACAGTCCTTTACGATAACCTAAATATCCAATAGTCTCTTCTTCTCCTTTTTTAGATTCCTTTACCTCACCAAAGAGTTCCAAGTCTCTAGTAAATTGTCGAGATTTAGCCATATGTTCTTCTTTCTGTTTTATTCCCACAATTTCACCATGAAGTTTTGTTCTCCACAGATCTATAGTTAGTTCACGTTTTATTTTTGGAATGGGGATTTCCTCTTCTTGAAGTTCTTCTTGTTCTGCCATTTTCCTCACTTTTTATTGAGCTGAGGTAATATGCGATTCCTATCTTTTAAAAGTATTTTTTAAAGTACGCAGATCAAGTATGAATCATTGATTAAAAGTCAGAACTCCTGAATTATTAGACAAAAGGATAAAGTTTAATCTAGAAATGTCAAAGCACTCTTTAAATCTAAAGTGGTCTTTAAAAATATGGCATTAATCAATAATTATTGATCGCCTTTTCATTTTGCTTTCAACCTTTACATTATTCTCATAATTATGAATTGAAATAAATCAAGTAATAAAAATAAAGTAATGAAACAAATCTTTATCTAAACCTTCAATGGAAGCTAGATTTTCCATGGACAAACCACTGACCAATACTGAACCAAGGATCTATCAACAAGTTATATTCTCAGAATGTGTAAGCAATCCAGGAAATACACTTGTTGTTCTCCCCACGGGCCTTGGAAAAACAGTCATAATGGCCTATCTAGCTGCTTATTACCTTAAAAATGATCCGAATAAACAGATTCTTATAATAACACCAACACGCCCTTTAGTTCATCAGATAAAAGAAATATTGTTGCAGTTTATTGGCAATATTACCCCCGAAATGGTTTTGGAGGTCTCTGGAGAGATTCCTCCAAAGAAAAGACAATCTAACTATCCTAATGCTAAGATCATTGTAGCTACTCCCCAAACCATTGAAAATGATTTAACTTACGATCGTTTACAAATTCAAAGCATAGGATTACTCTGTATTGATGAGGTTCATCGAGCAACTGGAGATTATGCCTATGTAGGAATTGCAGCTCAAGCAAAATG